>CAYYQJ010000240.1:0-5312 GCA_964473775.1 uncultured Bacteroidales bacterium
CACGGCTCTGAACACTCTTTCCCTACACGACGCTCTTCCGATCTGGGCCAACAATATATACTGAATAGCATGCGGAAGTATCTGAACAACCGTTTTGGTTTATAATAACGGCATAGCTACCTGAAACGGTGGCTGTATAACTTTGTAAAGTCTGTCCTAAAATGTTTGTATATCCATTGCAGTTTATCCATTGATAACTTGCTCCTGTTGCCGATGCTGTGAGTGTGCTACCCACTTGTGTAACGGCTGTGCTTACCGTAATCACAGTAATGTTAAACGTTCTTGGAGATGATGAACCAAATAAATTATTTGCAGTAACTGAAATAGTTCCGCTAGTACCTGCAATTGCTGTAATGCTATTAATGGTGCTTGTTCCAATCCATCCTGTAGGCAAGGTCCATGTGTAACTCGTGGCTCCATTAACTGCTGAAATGCTATAGGTATTTACACTGCCATTACAAACAGATACAATTCCGGAAATAGCTCCGGGAGTTGCAGGAACACTGCCTCCAGGTCCATTGACCTTACGAACAGTATTGTTTTCATCTGTGATATAGATATTGCCCAATTTATCTACGGCAACTCCTTCGGGACCATTTAAGGTGGCAGATGTCGCAGGGCCATTATCTCCGCTGTAACCATTTACGCCGTTTCCTGCAACGGTTGTAATGATTCCTGTGGCAATGGTAACCTTGCGGATAACATTGTTTCCATCATCAGCTATATAAAAATTGCCATCCACATCAAAAGCAACTTTCAAAGAAGGGTCATTGATTTTTGCAGAAGTTGCAAGACCATTATCACCGCTATATCCTGCTGTACCTGTACCTGCGACTGTGGTGATTATACCTGTTGTTTTGTTTACTTTACGGATAACATTGTTGTAATCGTCAGAAATGTACATATTGCCTGCGGCATCAAAAGTGACACCATCCGGACCATTCAGTTTAGCTGATGTTGCCAATCCATTATCGCCTGAATAACCTGCCGTTCCTGTTCCTGCAACTGTATTAATAATTCCAGTTACAGCATCAACCTTACGAATTACATTATCGCCACGGTCGGCAATATACAGATTTCCGGCAGCATCAACAGCTATATCCCAAGGATCGTTTAAATCGGCGTCCGTAGCCAATCCTCCATCTCCTACCCAGGGCCATCCCATACTAAAGAAAGAACCTGTACCTACAACAGTAGTGATAATGCCAGTGGATTTTGTAATTTTACGAATCACGTTGTTGAGATTATCAGCAACATAAATATTCCCTGTTGTATCCAATGCTATACCAAAAGGATAAGCCATATATGCAGCTGTTGCCAATCCGCCATCTCCTCCAAAATACCAGTTAGAACCATTATAGTTATAATAGGTTCCAGCCACTTTAGTGATAATTCCGGTGGATACATCTATCTTACGGATAGTATTGTTACCATTATCTGCAAAGATTACATTGTTTGCTGCATCTGTAACAATACCAAAGGTGATATCCACTTTAGCTGAAGTAGCAGGACCTCCATCTCCTGTATGACCTGCAACGCCTGTTCCTGCAACGGTAGAAATATAACCTACCTGAGATTTAGCAATCATACTAAATAATACGAATGCTAAAAAGATTACTTTTGTTTTCATGATTATTAATTAATTTAAAATTAGAGTTCTATATATTGACTGTTATTGAATTACTATTTTTTTATTATATGAGATTTCTATAAACAATAATACTCTGTAAATACTGTAGATCATAAATTATTTTATTTCAAAACTTCATCAGTCGCAGGATTGCGTAAAACAGGTGTATCAGAGCTTACTTTTTTAAAATAACCATCGGCTACTACTGCATGACCAAAACCACAACCACTTTTAAAATCCTTTGTTTTTTCTTTTACAGTAACTCCTTCTGCCGTAAAATTGAATGTGATACTACAACTTGCATCAACTGAAGGCATGGTAAAGGTAGCCAGATTGTTTTGATAATGTAAAGTGTCAACAAACATACCTGAATTATAGCTTGGTGCACCTTTATTAATAGAAAATATCATTACAATTTTTTTATTAGAAAGGTTTTTCACTTGAATCAAGCCAAAATATCCATAATATTCGTTGCCTACTTTTGTAGTTTCTGACTGTAAAATATAAGTACCTGTCGGATTTATTATATCATTCTGAAAATTGCCTGCTGATAGAATCAATGTATATATTGATATACATGCAACCACTAAAATTCTATTCATTTCTTATTAAAATTTGTTATCATCACTTAAACAAAAATTGTTTTTAATTGCCTGCAAAGATAATACTTTAGGAATACGCACAAAATAAAGTTTAACTTCTTTTCATACTAAATGCATTTAGGTTTAATATTTTTATTAATGATTCATAAATCTTATGAAAAGCGATGCGTTTTATTAGAAATTATTATGCCAATTATTTTTTTTTAATTTAATGAATTTAAAATAACAGAAAATCAAAGTTAAGATTAAAGTCAATAACATCACAACCTTTTTATTAAATGATATTTAGAACTTAATGATAGATTAATGCACCGAAATTGAATTGTTACGAACTATTTTACAAAGACGTTTGACAATGTAACAAAGATTAATATCTATCGAAGAAAGATTAACGTCTATCAAAGCAAGATTAAGGTTTATAAAATAAAGATTAAGGTTTATAAAATAAAGATTAAGGTTTATCGAAGCAAGATTAAGATCTATCGAAGAAAGATTAATATCTATCAAAGAAAGATTAAGGTTTATCTAAGAAAGATTAAGGTTTATCGAATACAGATTAACGTCTATCAAAGACAGAGGAATATCCCATAAAGTGTGTAAACTGGAAAAGTTATTCTTTTTAAATCTTGCATCACTATTTTTTTTAGATTATAAACAATAGCGAAATAACTATTTAAACGTTTTCACAAAAGAGACTTTTTACTTGAATAAATAATATTTGGTTTAAAATAAGTACTTTTGTATTTCAAAATAAGAATATAAGAATATAAACCA
This sequence comes from uncultured Bacteroidales bacterium, assembly GCA_964473775.1. Classification (GTDB taxonomy): domain Bacteria; phylum Bacteroidota; class Bacteroidia; order Bacteroidales; family CAIWKO01; genus CAIWKO01. Next base: position 3,007 of record CAYYQJ010000240.1, read on the forward strand.
GCCCGGTAAAGATATTTTGATTGACAATCAATTAAATCATAAAACTTAATAACCGGCATAATAAAATTTTGTCACTATGAAGAGAATTGTTTTTTTGTTTTTTGTGATGTTGAGTGGATTAACCTACGCACAAAACGGAATGGTATTTAGTAAGTTAATTGGTACAGATAGCGTTGGAAAAGGAATTATTTACGATAATGTTAAGGAATGGTATGTCGGATTTTTTAACTCCGAAAAAGATGTTATAAAAACGGATAAAAAAGAAGCTGGAACAATTGTAGGAAATGCTTCAATTAAATATTCTTATGGCACCACCGCATTGGTAAATCTGGATGGAACAATAGATTTTTTGATAAGAATTGTAATGCAAGATAATCAGGCTAAAATTATCCTCAGTAACTTTACCCATAAGAAGTCGAATCTTAAAGCCGCTGCTTATAATGAGTTTGGATTAATAACTTATGACATAGAATGTCCTGTTGCGACCGGATTAAACAAAGCGTGGCAAAATAAAGCCTGGGACGATATGAAGAAGAAAATAACAGCCTATTCCAATACTGTTTTTAGCTCATTAGAGGCAAAGCTGAATAATATAAAAAAGAGTAAAGGAAACAAATAAAGTTCCTTTTACAAAAACTTCTATCGCATAAATACTCTATCACAATAAAGTATTACAAAAGTGCTTACCCCTGCCTTACTACAAATCAAATAATTGAACAATTATTTGATTTATTTCTGCTTTCTCATTTTACATTTCCATTGGTTAGTTGATTTTATAATCATTTGTAGAAAATAAAAAATTTGATAATTTTGTAATGATTTCTAATAATTAATACTATATGTATGCAGATTAATTTTTGTTTTAATAGAAAATCGAAAATGAACTTTTCAATCATCATATACCATTATAATTTGTAATGAAACCCTTTTATTATTATAGCCCGGAATCAAATTTTATTTCCAAAAAGATTGATGGAATAATTCAGGCAACAATTATATTAAGCGATTGCTTCAACTATGGAATTGATAAATCGTGGGCTGATTTGTTAACAGAGGATGTTGAAAATTGGTCAACCGAGAAAATTTTGGCCAAGTCGACAATAGTATTCAGAAATGACCCTCCTTCCAGTCAGTTAATTAAAAAATGTATCGAAACATATCAGCAGATTAAAAAAGTAAATTCATTAAAGCACAAAACAAAAGATATTCTTACTGCAATAGGCATATTTAAAAAGACAATTGGTATTCTAAGAAAGAATCTAATTAATCATAAGTTTGAACTTTTCAAACACAATGCAATAATTGAATTGCAACCATTTATAGATGAAGACATCTGGCATCTGGTACTTTTTGATTATGAATATAAGGACAATAAAGAATATGTTTTAATTTCTAAAATATTAAAAACTCTTACCGAACGAGATTTCATTTTCTGCTTAGATCACAGTTTAGACGACCTGTTAGGTTTTTCAGTTTATGATTCAATTGAGAATTCATTATGTGATTTTATTAAAATTCCGTTGTGGGATTTTCCTATGCTGCATGGATTGAATTTTGCTCAATTAAAATACACCCGCGATAATCTGCAACCTGCTTTGATTCCATATAATTTAAAACTAAAAGAATTATCAGAAGAAATCTTTAATATGCCCTTTACGATAGAAAACCAAACACAATTAAAACAAATCTGCAAAGACAAACTGGAACATTTGATTCAACCTATTCAGGAATCTATTGATAATAGTCTTTATATCATGCAAGTTAAAAACAAACTTGGCTTTAAACCGCATATTAAATTTTGTCTGGGAATAACTTCTGCTGAAACCTTAATCAATTATTATGAGAAAACAGAAACAGTTTTACCCTATGTTGCTGATGAAATTAAAATACAAACTGCCCGGCATATTGATTTGAAATCGAGTTATGTATTTTGCTATTTTCAACCTTACATTTATGATGATTTGCAAGAAGAATAATATTTAAAAAGATTGGGATTAATTTTAACAATTATCCTAAAAGGAAGGAATGAAATTGATCCCACTTACAAGTTAAGGAAAACAAAAATCAAAAAACTATCGTACTTTTACAACCCTAAAAATAATTAAATGTCTAAAGGATTTCACCCGATTTTTCATTGCAAACATTGGGAGAATGCTAAAAAAATCATCATCATGAAAAATATTGTAATCTTTGGGGGAGGCTATCATGCAAATGTTTGCATAGATATTATTGAGAAAGAAGGAAAATACCGCATTATGGGTATTATAGATTCTATTGCAAAAATTGGTTCCAATCTCTTTGGTTAT
>CAYYQJ010000241.1:0-5302 GCA_964473775.1 uncultured Bacteroidales bacterium
TCCTGGGTTTGGAATTTCGGAAATATCGGTTCAACCTCCAATTTACTAAATGAATATAACCCTACTCATGTCTATGTTAATGGCAGCGTTTATCTGGTGCAATTGTCAGCTTTAACAACAGATGGTTGTATAATTATTGGTAATGATACGGTGTTTGTATACGAAAAACCGATAGCTGATTTTTATTATTCGCCAGATTATGCATATAGCAATTATCCTGCAATATTCTTTAAAGACCAATCAATAGGTGCATCTATATGGAATTGGGATTTTGGTGATCCTGCAATACCTTATCTCGATTATTCAAATTTAGTTAATCCTGAACATCTTTACTCTGATTCCGGAATTTATCGGGTACAATTGATAGTTGAAAACAAAGGCTGTTTGGATACTATAACTAAAGAGGTGCGTATTTATTTGGATGCCTTGGTTTTTGTTCCGAATGCATTTACTCCAAATGGCGATGGGATGAATGATATTTTTATCCCTGCTATATCGGGTGTAGAGAAAGATGCCTATTCTTTTGTAATATTTGACAGATGGGGAAAAGAAATATTTAGCACCAATGATGTTACAAAAGGTTGGGATGGAACTAAAAATGATAAAAATGTAGCCTTAGGTGTTTATACATACATTATTCAATATCAGGAAATAAAAGGAATTAAGCATAAATTAAAGGGAGTTGTAACTTTAATCAGATAGTAGGTTTTACTATCGTTTAAAATGAATAATCAAGATTTATCATCAAAGTTAAATAATCAGATAAAAAACAAAAATTAAAAAAAAACAAAAAAATGAAAAAGGTTTTAAGTGCTTTCGTTGTAATGTTAATCTGCACAGGATTTGCTTTTGGGCAAACTGCAAATGATTTAGTATTTTCTTTTGTAAAAAATGAAAAGGAAAAAGTTCTTCAAAAAAATGAAGATGGTTCACGCTTTGCAAATTTTGTGATTTCAGGTATTAAATCTGATGAACAAGCTAGCAATATGGTAGCTGCTTTCAAAAAAAGCGATTTTGTAATTGATTTTACTATTACCGATGAAGTTGGTGCCAATCAACGTAAAGGTCATATAGTAGTTAAGAATGATACAAAATTTGAAAACTTAAGAGATTTAATGAAAGCTAATGGTGTTGCTTATGTGAAAATTAATGAGACTGTTACTCCTGTTGCCAATCTTAAATCAAAAGAAGAATTAAAAAAAGATAAAGGTACAGGACCTGCCGGAAAGACTGGTTCTCACTAGAGATCTGATTAAAATATTTTTTGAAAAGGATAGTCCTGCTTTTATAGTGGGGTGTCCTTTTTTTATTATATGGTTTCTGAAATCGTAATGAATTATACTGAAATTATTTTAATGAATTGAATGGTGAAGTCGATAGAGGATTTGAAGAATATTTCGAGAGAAATTCGTAAAGATGTATTATTGAGTCTGGCCGAAGCAGGTTCAGGACATACTGGTGGTTCATTGGGGTTGGCTGATGTTTTTACTTGTTTGTATTTTTCGGTAATGCACCATGATCCTAAACAACCTTTTATGGAGGATAGAGATAGATTGATTCTTTCAATTGGTCATGTGGCTCCTGTGTTGTATGCGACTTTAGCCAATGCGGGTTATTTTCCTGTTTCGGAATTAAAGACCCTGCGCAAACTGGAATCAAGGCTTCAGGGACATCCGGGTCGTGATCATGGATTGCCAGGGCTCGAATTATCGGCAGGTTCGCTGGGGCAGGGATTGTCGGTTTCTGTTGGCATGGCCTTGGCTGCGAAAATGGATTTGCGCACCTATAGTATATATTGTATAATGGGTGATGGAGAATTGCAGGAAGGTTCGGTTTGGGAAGCAGCCATGAGTGCTGGACACTATAAGCTGGACAACCTTATTAGCATTGTTGACAGGAACCGATTGCAGATTGACGGTACAAACTCTGATGTGATGGAAATAGAACCTTTGATGAATAAATGGAAGGCTTTCGGGTGGAATGTCCATGAATGTAATGGTAATGACCATGCTGATTTACTGAGCAGTTTTGCCTCATGTAAATCAAACAAGGGTAAGCCTAATATTATTATTGCCAATACAATCATGGGAAAAGGAGTTAAAACCATAGAAAACGAATATCAGTGGCATGGCAAAGCACCTTCAAAAGAACAGCTTGAAGAATTTATTAAGATATTGGAATAAATGAATACGCATAGTTATATTAATCGTGGAAATAAATCTACCAAATCAGGATTTTGCGAAGGCGTTTATTTAAGTGGATTGGCCAATATTCAAGTGGTGGTTTTGGGTGCAGATATCACTGCTTCTGTGGGTTTGGATAAGTTTGCAAAGAATTTTCCTCAGCGTTTTATTTCTTTGGGCATTGCAGAACAAAATTGCATAGGAGTGGCGGCAGGTTTTGCTTTAAGTGGAAAAATCCCTGTTTTTTCAACTTATGGTGTTTTTGCAGCCCTGCGTACTACCGATCAAATCAGAATTTCGGTTTGTTATAACAATCTTCATGTAGTTATTGGTGGGGCTCATGCCGGAATTTCGGTAGGACCCGATGGTGCAACTCATCAGGCATTGGAAGATATTGCCATTATGAGAGTATTGCCTAATATGACTGTTTTATCTCCCTGCGATTATACTCAAACTAAAATGATGACTATGGATGCCATTTCAAAATGCAAAGGTCCTGTTTATATTCGGTTTGGACGAAATGAGGTTCCTGATTTTACCAACGAAAGTGATGTGATTGAAATAGGGAAGGGGCAGACCCTTTTGGAAGGAAATGATATCACACTGATTGCTACAGGTCATTTGGTTTGGGAAACCTTACAATGTGCAGCTCAACTTCATAAGGATGGTGTTTCAGCACGGGTTATTAATATGCATACCATTAAGCCTTTAGATAAGGATTTAATTATTAAAGCTGCCAGAGAAACAAAACGTATTGTAACTATCGAGGAACATCAGACCACTGCCGGACTTGGTGGAGCTGTGGCCGAGGTGGTTTGTCAGCATTATCCTGTTAAGATGAAATTGATTGGAATGAACGATTGTTTCGGAGAGTCGGGGCAGCCGGAGGAATTGATGGAAAAGTATAAACTGAATGCTAAAGGTATTTTGGAACAAGTAAAACAATTTATGGATGTTGACTGCTGCGATTGAAATGAAAAAGATAAAACTAACTACTGTATTGATGATTATTGTGTTGCTTCTCATGGTAGCCTATTATCAGATTCTGATGAAGGATAAATACAAGCCAACCCAACAAAATAACAATGTTGTTGCTGTAAAAAAAGATTCCATCAGGAAACATCAGCAGGTTTCAGTTTTTACTTTGGATACAAATGTTACAGCCGATTTTCTTACAGGTAAATTTGAGCCTTCAAAAGACAAACGCTTTGATAAAATTGATCCTGAATACTCAAACAGAACCGATATGTATCTGCTGATTGATACTTACAAGGCTTTTATCAAAATGTTTTATGCAGCTCAAAAAGATGGGATTAAGCTTTTTGTTATTTCGGCCACACGCAATTTTGCTTATCAGAAAGGTATTTGGGAGCAGAAATGGAATGGAGGAAAACTGGTGGATGGAAAAAATCTGGCAATCTCGGTAAAAGACCCTGTGAAACGTGCCGAAACCATCCTTAAATTTAGTTCTATGCCTGGCACATCAAGGCATCATTGGGGGACAGATGTGGATTTAAACAGTATGGATGTGAAATATTTTGAAACCCCTCCCGGAAACAAAGTGTACGACTGGCTGGTGAAAAATGCTGGAAAATATGGCTTCTGTCAGCCTTTTAATTCGAAAGAAAACAGAGTAAGCGGTTATGAGGAAGAAAAATGGCATTGGTCGTATGTGCCATTGTCGGCAATATTTTTACGGGCTTATCAACATAAAGTTGATTACAATTATATTACAGGTTTTAAAGGATGCGAAACAGCCGAGAAACTGGAGGTGATTAAAAATTATGTGCTGGCGGTAAATAAGGATTGTAAATAAGGGAAGGGTGAATTAAAAAAAAGAAGGTGTTACAACCATTACAGAATATTAGCTGAACTGGTTGATGCCCTTTGCTTATCACCAATAACTAAAAGAAAACTTGCTGTCAGAAATTAAATAAAGATTATTCCAACTTTTCAATTTCTTGTTTGGAAAGTCCTGTTGAGCTAGCAATAATTTCAATGTCAACACCAGATTTTTTTAGTTGTCTTGCTATTTCAATATTCCTTTCTGCTCTTATTATATATTTTGCTTCTAATTTTGCAGTTTCAACCATACTCGCTTCGTAGCTTTTGTTTTCCCAATATTTATTATATGCATTGCGTTCTTGTTCTGTAAGTTTATCGAGTTTTAGAATTTCCTTTACTTCGGCTAAACCTTTTGCATGGAATTCGTCTTTAATTTCGTCATTTTTCAAATAGTAAATCCATTCATCTAATGTGGTTTTGGCAAAATTATCAAAACGATTTACTCTGATGATGTAATACTCAGGGAAAATTTGTGAGGGTTTATTTTTATGGAAGTTTTCAATTTGTTTTTCAGAAAGCAGCAATTTGTCATGATTGTGAATTCCTTCAAATTCTGTTGTTCCGTGATAGATATAGTCATCGCCCTGTCCCAAATCGAAATAGATAATGTTTACAGAATATACTTTTCTTACGTTGGCATAAGCAGCTCCAAGTTTCATGTATTCACTTATAAGCTTTGAAGTTCCGTAAAGCATTCTATGGAAATAGTCAAATTCACTCCGGTTCTGAATTTCAATAATTGTTAGTTCTTTTTTTGAATTTTCGACTAATAAATCAACTTTGTTGAACTTATCATCTTCCGATTCCTGATTGCCTTCACTTTCCAGTATATGGTCTATTTTAATATCTTCGCCAAGCAGTTCGCTCAGGAATCCTTCAAGAATAACAAAATTGGCTTTATTCCTTAACAGACGTTTGACCGCCCAATCAAATCTAATAAGGTTTTTCATAACAGATATTTTTAGCAAAGTTACAAAATCTATTTTAATTGCTAAAAGTTGATAAGCTAAAAATGATTTTTTCTATTGTCTTAGGTAAAAAAAGTATAGCCTTACTTGAGCAAGTATGCTTATACATTTTATTACCATTTTGCCAATCTGGCAAAGCCTAAAAAGAAATAAAGGAAATAGTATAGCCGTCGCCTAAAATTAGTTGGACTTATTACAGAATTAGGATTGAAAATAATTGAAATTTGAAAGTACAAAATCTCGAATAAGTGTTTCTCCACAACCCGCGATATCTTATTTATAAATCAAAGGGTAACTTTCTGGTTT
>CAYYQJ010000242.1:0-5290 GCA_964473775.1 uncultured Bacteroidales bacterium
CCATTCACTTTATGAAACTTACCATCGGCCGGAATCACCTCGGTTTGAACAAATGTCGCTGTAGTATCTTCCCAACTTCCATAAAAGTTTTCGCAGGCCAAAGGGTGTTCGCCCTTGCCATCTGCACTGCATTCCGGAAATTTATAAGATTCATTTTGATAATAGATTTTATAAACAAAGGCTTGAGGCCCGCTGCAGTTATTCTTAATAGAAAACTCAAAATCGAAACGTCCGTCGGCGGTTTGCCTGATAGAAGGAATGGTAAAACCTTTGATGGCATCCACATAGTCGAGAAACAAGGTTTTCAGTAATTTATTTTCAGGATTGATGGAGTTCCAGTTGACCATAGGATTGAAATCCTTCACCTCGAAACTCAACGGGGGTGGGGTTTTGCTCTTATCCTGATTGCATGAGGCGGCAAACAACAGAAAGATAAAAAGCAGGATGGGGTATGTTTTCGGTTTTATCATTTGTGGTCTATGCTTTCGGGGTTTATTAATGAATACAATCCTAAGCCATCGGGCAGGTCGGTAATGATTGAATGATTCATGCAAGCGGTGAAAATTGAGAAAGATTTCCTTCCGGAAAAATTGCCCATACACAGCAAAAGATTTTCGTAATACTTAGGATTATAATCTTTTTGATATCCTTTAAAATCGATGTTGGCCAAAATGTCATAAGCCTTTTCAGTAAAACTGATAAGCTTCATATCAAAGCGCCACTCATGACGGTAAGAAATCAGTTCCGATTTTCCATCTCCATCCAAATCAGTCACAAAATAAGTATTATCGGGATAAAGGGTATCACATTTATTATCGAAATTGGCCTGATACAAGCAGGTGTTAAATCCTTCTTTTGCATCAATACTAAACATTTTTAAATAACATTTCCGCGACCTCCCCCCTTGATACAACATCAGAATATTGGGGCTTAGTTCCGAAATAAAATTCCCGCAAACCATATTGCTTTGCTGCGAAACCTCCGAACCTGTGGCGAGAAATCCAATGGATTTCTTATGCCAGGTATTCTTATCAAAGTCCAGAAGAAATGCCTCCCCATTATTGGCCAAAGCCAATAGATTTTCTTTTTTACTATCGTGAATTTTGATTTTGCTGATATGTGTAATTACCTTTTCAACAGGGCAATTTCCATTGAAGATGCAATCAGCATTTTCTTTCACCTTATTAAAAGCAAACACCTGCATTCGTGAGGTATCACCGGGCAAATAAATAAACTCATCGAATCCATCGCCATTGATATCGGCAATCACAGATTTAGCAGAATTTGCGAAAACATCATTTAATTTAAATTCTGTTTTTTTAAAGTAGAATTGTTTCTTATCAGGATGATACCATATCAAAGCGATGGGCACATTGGCCCTGATAAGCAAAACCTGTTCCTGATTATTGGCAGAAGGCATGAATTTTCCTGAAAGAAACTCATCATTACCGTTTAATATAAGAGATTCTTTTCCATCCATGCTTTGAATACTCAGGCAGGGATTTACAACTGTATTCTCAGCAAACCATCTAGGGTAGGGTGGCTGATTGCTTTGATGAAGAAATTTAAAATCTTTTACAGTCATGTCTGTCAATGGTATATTCCCTTTCAGAGTTTCTTTTCCGAAGGTCAGAATCACATCATCAAGAAACACTTCCGTATTGCTTTGGTTACAAAAGTAAACCTTAACAATGTCGGATGCTGAAGGTTTATAATTGTGAAACTCGGCCTTTCCGCTGATATAAAACCAAGGTTCATTGCCTGCCTCGGCATCCACCAGAGGTACCTCTGAAGTAAATTTCAAAGCATTGGTCTCACTCACCAATTGAAAGATGAGTTTCCCGTTTATTTTTTTATCATTTTCTCCACATATCCATGCTCCAAAACAAGCTTCGGTGATGGAAGGAAACCCAATTTCAGCTATGGGTTTTTGAATGGTCAGACTGTAATTATTGTTGCCTTTCACCATCACGGAATATTTTCCTGAATGAGATTTTATGGTTGATAAATATCCGGTCTGCCCGAAATTTTCAAAATCATATAAAAAAGTATGCCCATAGGATAAGCTGTCGGAAGCCGGAATGCGATAAGAAACCACGGGTGGTTTTGGAGGCAAAGGTTTGTATTTGGTCTGATAATAAAGGAATAAAAATAACACCGCAAACAACAGTACCAATCCCAAAAGAAAAAACAAGCGGTGGCTTTTATGCATTATTGAATATTTACGACAAAACTACAGGAAATTTATGATTTATGATTTATGAATTTTCAATTTGGGAAGATGGAAGCCGGAAGTCCGAAGTTGGGAGTTTGAAGCATTAAGTTTGAATAATTATGCAACAACCAATAAAGCCAACCAACAATTTAACAATTTAGCAATTCAGCCATTCAGTCCCTTCGGTCTTCCTACTTCCAACTTCAAACTCCTCAAATGCCATTATTTTTACTAATTTCTTAGCCAATCAAAGTTTTATTAATATTTTTGTTGAAATATTCAGAACTACCATGACAGTACTTTCGATAATTATCCCGGCATACAACGAAGGCAAAACCATTCATCTTATTTTAGATAAGGTGAAGGCAGTGGAGCTTACTCATAATATTCAAAAAGAAATTATCATAGTAAACGACTGTTCTATGGATAACACAGAGGAGGCTATTGCTCAATATAAGCAGCTGAATCCCGATTTGAATATACAGTATTTCAAGCATGAGGTTAATGCAGGCAAGGGTGCTGCTCTTCATACAGGCATAGCCAAAGCCACAGGCGATTATTTAATTATTCAGGATGCCGACCTGGAATACGATCCCGAAGAATATAACATACTGCTGAAACCAATGCTGAGTGGTTTTGCTGATGTGGTATATGGTTCAAGGTTTATCGGAGGAAATCCTCACCGAATTCTGTTTTTCTGGCATTCCATTGGCAACCGTTTTCTGACCATACTCTCCAATATGTTCACCAATCTGAACCTAACGGATATGGAAACCTGTTATAAGCTGTTTAAAAAAGATTTTATTCAGAGCATCAAGCTTCACGAAAACCGATTCGGATTTGAACCAGAAGTGACCGCCAAAATATCAAGGGTTAAAGAAATTCGTATTTATGAAGTAGGCATTTCGTATTATGGACGTACTTATGCCGAAGGTAAGAAAATCAGTTGGAAAGATGGTTTCCGTGCCATCTATTGCATTTTGAAATACGGATTGTTTAAAGCGAAATAGTAGTACAGAGAAATTATTCTGTAAGCGTTCCTGCCAGTTGCAGTATTTTTTCGACATCAATTTCCATCATGCAACGGAAATGTTTTTTCGGACATTCCTTATAGCCTAATTTGCTGCAAGGACGGCAGGGCAAATCATCCACTTCCACAATATTATAATCCTCATGCCCTTCGGGGAAATAAGGATACATACCAAAATCGGTAACGGTGTTACCCCAAACAGAAATAACCTTTTTGCGCAGAGCCGCAGCAATATGCATCAGGCCGGTATCAGGCGTAATTACAACATCTGACTGCTGAATAATAGATGCCGATTGATTGATGGTGAATTTTCCACAGGCATTAAACACTCGTTCGCCAATGGCCTTGCTGATTTTCTCGGCTTTTGCAAAATCAGAATTATCACCGAGCAAAACAATAGGGTCCTGGGTTTTCGAACACAACTCTATCATCTTTTCCAATGGCAATTGTTTTGTTTGCTGCTTGCTGCCAACCACCACAGCTAAATAACCGTTAAGGAACTCCTTTGGAAAGAAATCTGAAATATCAATGATTTCGGATTTCGGAATAACATAATCAAGGCCTTTGCCATCGTTTTTAATTTTAAGCTCTTTGGCTGCCTCAAAATAACGATCAACAATATGTTGTGCCGGAAGTTTATTTATTTTAAAATTGGTGTAAAGCCATTTCTTTTTATTCAGTTTATTAAATGTGCCATGTGGGCTTCTCAACGAAAATTTCACCCGACATGACCGCAGATTTTTATGCAAATCAATTATGAAATCATATTTCTCAGACTTCAAATCAGGCAGAATTTCCGAAACTTTATCGTTAATTGTGTAAATCCTGTCAATAAACGGATTTTCTTTTAGCAATGGCAAATATTGGGTTTTGGTAAGAAAATGTACCTCTGCATCGGGCAGATTATTTTTCAAACATCTCAATACCGGCGTAGTTAGCACTATATCGCCAATTGAACTGAAACGGACTACAAGTATCTTTTTTGGAAGATGCATCAATAGAATTACCTGGTAATAATATTCTGCAAAAATAGTAAATTAATCATTTCAAAACCAGAATTACTTTTTCGATAAATTTCAGTTAATTTTGCAACATGCAATTTATAGACACCCATACTCATTTATATGCTGATGAATTTACAGAAGATATTGATACTGTAATAGCAAGAGCCATCGAAAATAATGTCACTCGTTTGTTACTACCCGACATTGATAGCGAAAATCGTGAAGCAATGTTGAAATTACATGATAAATATCCTGAAATTTGTCCGGTTATGGTGGGTCTTCACCCCACTTCTGTGAAGGAAAATTACAAAACTGAACTGGAAAAGATAGATAAAATCATATCCGAATATCCTTTTTGTGGAATAGGGGAGACCGGAATTGACCTGTACTGGGACAAAACTTTTTTTAATGAGCAGGTTGATTCGTTCATTTACCAGATAGAACTGGCCATAAAACACAATTGGCCCATAGTAATTCACTCACGTAAATCCACAAACGAGATTTTTGCTGTTTTGAATAAATTTAAAAACAAAGAACTCACCGGTGTGTTTCATTGTTTTCCCGGCAGTATTGAAGAGGCACAAAAAGCGATTGATTTGGGATTTTATCTGGGAATTGGTGGCGTAGTTACTTATAAAAACGCTGGCATGGCTGAGGTGGTAAAGCACTTCGACCTGAAGCATATTCTTTTGGAAACAGATTCTCCATATTTAACACCGGCACCCTTTCGTGGAAAGAGGAATGACAGCTCATTGATTCCGGTAATTGCCGAATTTATCGCCAAACTAAAAGGAGTTCAAATAGAAGAAGTGGCAGAAATAACTTCGGCAAATGCAAAAAGTTTATTTAAATTATCCTGAAAATGAATAAAAACAGAACCTTGCTGGTAATTTATACCGGTGGAACCATAGGAATGATGCAGGATGCCGAATCGGGGGCTTTGCAGCCTTTTGAATTCACCCACTTGTATCAATACATTCCCAGTTTAAAATATTTCAATTACCATATCGATTTTCATGTTTTCGAAACCCTGATTGATTC
>CAYYQJ010000243.1:0-5287 GCA_964473775.1 uncultured Bacteroidales bacterium
GCTAAACCGTTTACTTATAAAATGCTTATTTGCTAAATGCCTAAATCAATAAATATTATAAACAAAGCTAAAAAAAAGTTCCACATGGTTTTTTCAATACAGTTTTCTTTACAGTAATCATGGCACTTTATACGAGAAAACAGGTTAATAGGATAATCATTTATAGCAGCAGAAACATTTCAAAAAAAAATCATCGGAAATTAATTAGAACTTAAATAAAAGTATCTTTGTCAATCAATTTCGCCTAAACCTGATTAAATGTATTTTTTTAGGTAGATGATTAAACTTAAGATTGTTCATTTTAATTTTCATTGATAATATTTTCAAAAAACTTCAAATCATTTTAAACATTATGAAAAAACTCTACAAACTAATTATGGCGATAATAATTGCATTGTCAGGCAACTATGCTAGTGCGCAATATTGTTTACCATCTTATTCATATGGCTGTAACTACACCGATGGTCTATCGTTGTTTCAATTGGGCACCATCAGTCAAACCATTGGATGCAACGGCTCGCCAAATACATGGTATCATGATTACACAGCATCAGCAACCCCACTTCAAATTGGCGTGCCTGCCACAATAACTGTTCAGACAGGATATGCAGATACTTATGCTACTGTATTTATAGATTATAACAACAACAACACATTTGATGCTACCGAGGCAATTGCGAATATTAATTGCTCTGTTGCCAACACTAATTTTACACTAACTTTTACTCCACCGGCAGGTACTACTGTTGGTAATCACAGGTTAAGATTTTGTACAGAGTGGCAGACATTTCTAACAAATGCATGTAGTGCGAATTCATATGGAAATTGTGCCGATTTTACTGTTACCTTACTTAATATGCCTGGTGCTGCCGTCAGTATAACAGGTAGTTCTAGTGTTTGTCAGGAAACAAATAATGTAAATTATTCCATTCCACCAGTATCAAGTGCAACCGGGTATAACTGGACACTACTTGCAGGTGCTAACATAGTTGCAGGTGCAAATACAAACTCAATATTAGTTCATTATTCATCGGTTGCAACATCAGGCACCATTAGTGTTGCCGGAACAAACTTCTTAGGTACGGGCACAGCATCATCACTTACAGTTACAGTGAAACCCACACAAATTCCTTATCTATCCAGTACTTTTACTACTATAAACCTATACACCGAAAGCTTTGAAAATGGTGGTAATTTGCCAGCCGGATGGGCAATAGATACTCTTAATGGCGCAAACAATATAACATTCGTAACATCATCGTCATTTCCTTCAGGTTTTCTGCCAACCGATGGAAATTATTGTGTAAGATTTAATTCATTTGATGTTGATGGCGGCATCATGCGATTGAAACAAACAACTCCTTTTTCCACACTTGGCTCTACGGATGTTTTTATTTCTGTTGATTGGCTTGAAAGTAATGCATTTGTTGGTTACGAGGATAAAGCAGATATCGAATGGTCAACAGATGGTTCAACTTGGACCAGTTTTACAACACTTAACCGTTATAACGCCATACAGGGATGGAAAAATAAAAACATTACTCTGCCTGCTGAAGCTTTAGGACAGGCAACATTATTTATTGCATTCAAATTTACATCTCTTTATGGAAATGATTGCTACCTTGATAATTTAAAAATTGCAAAACATAATTATACAGTATGTGATGGTACTAGTATACCATATACAACCGATGCTTCAATGTCAGGCTATACCTGGAATGCAGCACCAGGTGGCACAGTAACAAGTGGTGCAGGAACCAACGCAGTAAATGTACTCTGGAATAATGCAGGTATCCAACCATTAAGTATAACTTATATGAATTCCAATGGATGTCAGGGGAACAAAATAGTAAATGTAACAGTCAACCCAAAACCAATCCCGACAATTATCGGGGCTACAATTTCATGTTCCGGTTCTTCAACGGTTAGATACGACACTGAGAGCGGAATGACAGGTTATAACTGGGCTGTTTCGGCAGGAGGAATCATAACAGATGGAGAAGGTACCAATTCGATTGATGTTACATGGAATACTGCAGGTACGCAAAATGTAAGTGTTAATTATACTAATGCCAGCGGATGTACGGCTAGCAGCCCATATTCTATTATGGTGTTAGTAAACGCTTCACCTGCACCAACTATAGCAGCTACATTTAATGACCTTATGGTTACAGAAAGCTTTGAAAACGGTGGTAACATGCCTGCTGGCTGGGCAACTGAAACACTTACTCCCGGCAATACCATATTTGTTACTTCTACTACAATATGGCCTCTAAATGGTTATCCTGTTTACGACGGCAGCTACATGTTAAGGTTTGATTCTTATGATTATGATGGTGGTGTAGTCCGTCTTAAAAAAACAATACCTGTTTCAACACTTGGGTTGACTAATGTTGCTGTTGATTTTGCATGGTTTGAAAGCACCGAATATTCAACCTTTAGTGATGGAGTGGACATTGAATGGTCAACTAATGGTACAAATTGGAATACTGCAGGTACCTTTTCACGCTTTAATGCCGTACAGGGATGGAAACTCAAGAGTCAATCATTGCCTGTTGGAGCCAGTAATCAGGCCAGTTTGTATATCGCATTTAAGTTTTTCTCTCACTTTGGAGAAGATTGCTACCTTGATTTAGTGAAAATTTCTGCTCACCCCTATCCACTATGTATGGGCACCACATTTAGCTACTCAACCGAAGCAGGTATGACAGACTATTTATGGACAACCTCTCAAGGAAATATAATAACAAGTGGTGCAGGAACAAATACGGTGAATGTGCAATGGAATAGTCCCGGCGCACAAACATTAAGCGTTGCATATACCAATGGAGCCGGATGTTCAAATATCACACCAACCACATCAAATGTAACAGTTATCCCTTTGCCAGTTCCAGCCATAACTGGATTGAACGATATTTGCCTGGCATCACCCAATGCAACCTATGCCACCGAACCGGGTAAGACCAACTACAATTGGATAGTTTCGGCAGGAGGAAGCATCACGGCAGGCAGTGGTACAAATAGTATCAATGTTACATGGAATAATGCAGGAGCACAAACCGTAAAGGTAAATTATACCGATCCAAGCGGGTGCAACGCAAGCAGCCCAACAACAACAAATGTAAATGTAAACGCAATACCTCCGACACCTGTTATTACTCAAAGTTTGGATACTCTTTATTCAAGTGTAGCAACAGGAAATCAATGGTATTCGCAGGCAACAGGTATCATAACAGTAGCCACCAATCGGTGGTATGTACCAACGGTAAACGGGGTATATTACGATATTGTGACCATTAACTCATGTGTATCTGCCACATCCAGTATGTTTGCTTATCTAACTGTTTCGGTTAATGACATCAGTGCTCAACAGACAATAAAAGTTTATCCTAATCCTGCAAACGACTTAATTTATATTGAGCAAGATGAATCTAGGGAAGCCACAATAAGACTGCTTGATATTTCCGGCAAAATGGTTTACAATGGTGTTATTGTTGATGCAAAGAATAAAATTGATATAACAAATCTGCCTGCTGAGATTTATACACTGCATTATAACAGTGGCGAAACATCAACGGTAGTGAAAATCGTTAAGATGAAATAATAATAAAAGCCTTACGAAGTGTATAGCCTTCGTAAGGCTTATTAAAAGAGTTTTTCAGGATATTGTTATTCATCCTAACTCCACACTTTAGGCACTTAAAGTACTTTATGTACTCAGCAAAAGCTTCATGTGCTCTATCTGCTCAGGTGTTCCCAACACGAATAATTTAGAATCGGGCAATAAACGAGTGTTGGGCGAAGGATTGATGATAAACTTATTGTCGGCGGTTTTCAGTCCAATGATGTTGGCTCCGGTTTTGATACGGATTTTCAAATCAGTGATGGTATGATTTAAAAACTCTGGATTCAGGTTTTTGCAGGTAAACTCAACCAGATTTGGCGAATCTTCGCCCGGGATAAAAATCATATTAAAGAAATGCAGAATATCGGGGTTAATTACCAACGAAGCCATTTGTGCGCCACCCACACTCTCGGGGATTACCACGCTGTCAGCACCGGCAATCAATAATTTCTGCTCGGCGCTTTCGTTGGATGCACGACTGATAATTTTTATATCGGGATTCAATGCATGAGCAGAAAGTACAACATACATATTATCGGCATCCAAAGGCAAGGTAGTGATTAATGCTTTGGCATGATCAATTCCGGCACTTTGCAAAACCTCGTCGGTGGTGGCATCGCCTTCCACAAATATAATATCACGTTGCTTGTATTTTTCAACAATTTCGTGAATGTTGTCAACCACCACAAAAGGCACCTTATGATCCTGTAAGCGGATAGCAGCTTGTTTTCCATTACGGCCGTATCCGCAAATAATAACATGATTTTTCATTTTCCTTACACTTGATTTAGTTTTATAATCGCGATAAAATTTCCGTATCTCCCCTTCAACAAAATAACTTGTTATAACCGACAAAGAATATGCAAAAGTACCTAAAGAAATAATAATAAGTACAATGGTAAAGATTTTTCCATGATCGGATAAATCTCTTACTTCTCTAAACCCCACAGTTCCAACTGTAATAACAGTCATATAGGTGGCTTCGAGCAACGAATATTTTTCTATAGTCATATAGCCGCAAATGCCAAATCCCACAATAAAAAGCACCATTACCACTGCATAAAAGATGTTGCGGAAATGCTTTACCGAGGAAATAAACTCAGTTCTCAGGACTTTAGTATTTGGTCGCCAATGGAGCATTTTAAACAAGATTTTTGTGTACAATAATATTTATATAGTTGCAATAAAGCCTGACTTTGTTTTGCATTTTCAACCTGAACCCCGCAATTTTTATAATTCGAGATGATATGATTTGCCTCTGCAGGCAGTTCATCCAGAAAATCCAGAGCACGGTTGATATATTTTTCATCATCTTTTTGTTTTCCGTAAGCAAAAATAAAAGGGATAATCGTATTGATTAGCAACAAATTTACAGATGTTTTGCCCAGTCGTTTTGCTATGGCCGGAGATAGCACGTCAAAGGTATAATGATTTTGCCAATATTCGGAACAAGAAATGCTAAAATATGAATTCAGCATTTTTATTGAATCGGTTTCAATGATTTTAGAAAACAAGGCCGAGGATTGGTTCAACAGAAATGCAAACTGGGCGATGCGTATGGTAGGAAAACTGGCAGGACGAACACGCAAAAACTTCCACAGGTGTTTTTCGATAGGGACTAATGAAAACTTTTTCTGAAGATATTGATATTATTTTTTCAGT
>CAYYQJ010000244.1:0-5283 GCA_964473775.1 uncultured Bacteroidales bacterium
CGTTATCAAGATCCGACGATTGAATCAATACGGGTAGAAACTCATCGTCTTCTCTCACCTTCTCACACAATTTTACTCCTGCATGAGGATCGGTTTCGCCACCTTTCAGGTACGACATATCGGTGATGATGCCCAGCATATTGTTCTTATATCTCTCATATAAACAATACGCTTCCTCAAAATTCTTGGCCAGCAAAATCTTTGGACGACCACGCATTCTAAGCATCTTTTGATGTTCATTCAGACCTTCTATCATAAACTCCTTCGACTGTTCGAAAATGGTTTTATATAGAATGGGCAGATAACTGGAATAGAATCGTATGGAGTCTTCAACCAGCAAAATGGATTGAACACCTACTTCTTCCACATCCTGAGCCACATTCATTTTATCTTCAATCAGCTTGATGATAGCAACCAATATGTCGGTATTTCCTAACCAGCAAAATGAATAATCATAAATGGATAGTTCATCTTCTTTCAGTATTTCAGTGATTTCTCTTGAAAAAGGAAACAAAACCACCACAGGTTTTTTTGGATATTTAGATTTAATCTTTTTGGTAAGTCCCAAAGGATCATCGATACTGAGCATGGTTATTATCAGGTCGATGTTTTCGCTATGCAATATATGCATGGCTTCTTCGTGGTTGGAAGCTAAGATAAACCGTGGAGGATATCTCAGGTTGAGTGCCACATATTCGTTGAAAATCTGCTCGTCAATCCGACCATCTTCTTCCAGCATAAAGGCATCGTAGGTACTGCAAATCAATAGAACATGATAGATTCTTTTTTGCATCAGGAGCTTAAAAGACCTGTCCTGGAAGTAGTATTTTTGTGCGTCGAAGAGCTGCTTGGTTAATTTCATGGTTAGTGGTGGTAGTTTTCGAAGTGAAGTTTTATAAAATTAATTTAAGTTTCCATTTCTCTTGCCCCATAGCATCCACAAATAATATACCGGAACTCCCAGAAATACAATTATCAAACCCGGCCAGGTGTATTCGGGTTTATAAACCAGTAAAATTATCAGTACCATTGCACAAATCAAAATGTACAATATTTGCAAATAAGGATATCCAAAGGCTTTTACAGGACGTTCTGAATCGGGTATCTTCTTTCTTAAAATAAAGATGCCTGCTATGGTTAAAATATAAAACAACAACACGGCAAACACCACATAATCCAGCAAATCGCTGTATTTTCCTGTAAGGCATAAGGCCGAAGCCCACAAACATTGTATCCATAATCCAACCGATGGCACCTGAAATTTATTTAAACGACCAGCTTTTTTAAAAAACAAGCCATCGTTCGACATGGTGTGATATACTCTGGCACCAGACAGAATGAGTCCGTTGTTACAACCAAAGGTGGAAACTACTATAAACAAAGCCATAATCAATGCTGCACTGTTACCAAAAATATTGCTCATCACCGCGGTGCCCAATCGGTCGTCGGTGGCAAACTGCATGCCGCGTTGCATCACGGTAGATCCATCAAAAGTGCCACGCAAAGGCAATACCTGCAGATAGACCACATTGGCCAGTATATAAATTACAGTTACTATCATCGTACCTAAAAACAAACTCAAAGGGATGTTGCGTTTGGGATTGATTACCTCGCTTCCGCTAAAAGTGATGTTGTTCCAGGCATCCGACGAAAACAAACTGCCTACCATTGCCGTTCCAATGGCCGCAACAATCGCAAAACCGGTGAGGGTGCTCACTCCCGTTCCGTCTTTGTTTACATGCATTCCACTCCAGAAAACACTTGAATTGATGTTGAATGCCTCTGGGTTGGTAGCAAAAAACAAACCAATGATCAAAAACAAAATCATCACAGCCACTTTGGTTACCGTGAAACTGTTTTGAACTATTTTGCCCGATTTTATACCTCTTGAATTAAGCCATGTGAGAAACAAGATTGATGATATGGCAAGCATTTGCACCGAATTAAAATGAAAAATCCCAAAATCGAACAAGATATTTTTCTCTGAAAACCACGGAAAAATCACTCCCATAAATTTTGCAAAGGCCATACCCACTGCAGCTATGGTTCCTGTTTGTATTACAGTAAATAACGTCCATCCATACAAAAATCCGGTTAATGGATTGTAAGCCTCACGCAGATAAACATATTGTCCACCGGCTTTGGGCATCATTCCGGCTAGTTCGCCATAGCTGTTGGCAGCAATGATGGTGAGTATTCCGGTGATTACCCAAACCACCAATAACCAGCCGGGTGCACCCACTTGTCGTGAGATATCTGCACTTACTATAAAAATTCCTGAGCCTATCATCGAGCCTATTACGATGGCCGTTGAGTCAACCAGTTTAAGGTTTTTCTTGAATGTTTGAGTGGTTTCTGGCATGGGTTGTTGAGTTATTGGGTTGATTAAGTTGATTGAGTTTATTGAGTTGATTGGGTTATTCAGTAACTGCTTATCAGTTATTACATATTAAATATTACATCAATCAATGGGCAAAAGTAAGAAAAAAATAAAATGTAATCGGCCAATGATGCAATTATGCAATTATTTAATTATCCGATTAATTTTCAGAGCTCAAGATTCATCTTTCGAAATTCAGTATTTGAAACTCATATGAAACCTTAGTATTAACGACCGTTGATAATTGAACATTGATCATTGATTATTGAGCATTTACAAAAAAAAAACTCCTTCCAACAATTGAAAGGAGTTTTTTTATCATCTCTAAAATAAATTTTAGTTAGGTGTAAAGCTTTTCAGCATTTCGAGTACGGTATCGGTACTTTCATCGTCGTATGAAACCCAGATATACAGACTGATGTCGGGATAATCGGGGTCAACTATCAACATGGTTCCAATATTGAAACCGTCTTTAGTACCTTCATATAAAACGCCCCAATAGCCGTTTAATTTGGATTCATCCAGTTCAACCACTTCGCCAATGTCTTTAACTCCATTGTCCACAGCCCAGTTATACACAGACTTGGTCATTTCGCGGTGCGAAAGTTTTTCGTCTTTGCGTGGAAAAATACTTAAATTGATTTTGCGGTTCGAGCCTATCCATTTTTCGCCGGTAGATTCGTCAATAGTAAAGTCCTCAGGGACTTTGAATTTAGTTTTGTATGTATCCCATGTGAAAGTTTTCATCTGACCGAAAACATGAGTTCCGGATAAAAAAAACATGGTTACAAAAACCAGTAAAACAGAAAGTTTAACATGTCTCTTCATAAGATTTAGTATTAATTAGTGATTTTTTTTAATTTCATACAAAGGTAGAAAATATAAAATTTATGACAAAATTTTTTTTTGCTTTTTGATGATTTATTGAAATTGAAAATTACAGTAAATCAATTCAGAGCCTCGCGAGCGAAGTTCTTATTTATTCGACACAATATTTTTTTTTATCATGAGATGTATCAATATCGATTTTTTTTACTATCTTTGTTCCCTATAAACCAAATTAAATTGAAAATATTATGACACCAATTATTAATGCAATTATCAGCTCTCTCATCTTAGTTTTCAACTGGCCTAAAACGGTTGACAAATTTATTTCTTATGCCTGGGGTATCCACGACAAGATGGTCGCCAATGCCCGTTATACTTCACTTGCCACAAAATTAGGCGAATTAAAAACTGCTATTGAGAATCTGGTAAAAGAACAGGCAAAAATGGTTAGCAAACCACGTACCGGTAATAAAAACACCCGCGATGCTTTGAAAGAAATTGTGAAAGAAATTATTATTGAATTGGGCGCTTCTGTGCTTATAATGGCTAAAGCAGATTTGCCAAATGCCGAAACAATTATCACTGATGCAGGTTTTGAGATTAAGACGACAGGAGGCGGTCAAAAAATTGAAAATAATGTTGAAGCCGGACCTGTTGAAGGCAGTATGAAATGTTCGGCTGCAGGTGATGGTCCGCATTTGTGGAGAGTTAGCCGTGATAACATAAAATTTGAAATTGTATCAGGAAGCAATTGGGCTGTTATTATTCTATATGGGTATGAATCAGGCGAATTGCTTTATGTTCAAAATGGGCAGATTACTGATGATGGTAGAGAACCTACTTGGAGCCAAAGCATTAAGTTCAGGATTCCATAATAAAACCTGGATAAGCTTTGTTCGGGTTTAAGACTTCCAAATCATAATTGGTTTTAAAGTTATGATTTGGAAGGTCTAAACCCTTTACGAATACATCATATTTGAATTGTTTTAGTGAATGTTATAAAGATTAAGGTTTATCGATGATAAATCATCATCTTTATAAGAAAGATTAAGGTTTACCTTATAAAGATTAAGGTTTATCCATGATGAATCATCATCTTTATAATAAAGATTAAGGTTTACATAACAAAGATTAAGGTTTATTGATGACGAATCATCATCTTTATAATAAAGATTAAGATTTATATAATAAAGATTAAGACTTTTCCAGGATGAATCATCATCTTACTAACAAAGATTAACGTTCATCAGCTAAAAACTACTAATCATCGGTTTTTATGCATTGAATATTACAATTAAATTTTCAGCAAAGTAAACAATCACAATTGGTTATAAGAATAATAAAAGTATTTCTATTGAGATGTGGAGGAAAATGATTAGGTTTGTTCTGTTGAAACGAATACCGGACCTGATAATAAAAACCGACATCTCATGACTAAAAAAGAAGAATTAAACGACCTTATAAACCAATATGATGTTGCCTATTATGATTATGCAAATCTGAAAAAATATCAGATAATAGCCATTCTGGTATTTTTCATTGGTGGCTTCATACTATTCCTGGTTTTAAATAATAAGAAGAAAAAAATGCTTCAGCAAAAAAGTGAAGCGTTGAGAATGCTGGATAGTATTTCTACCGAAATAACTATTGATGAATTTCTGGAATGTAAACAGAGAATAGTTATGATTGGAAATCAATAGAATTAATGTTAGAAATCGGAAAATAATTTTTAGCATAGTTTGATATATCTGCCTTCAGGAGTTTAGAAAACCATTGGGGCAAATTTTATATACCTCCCCTATTTATTACAAAAAAATATACAATAATACCTATGCGACGATTTTTTTATATCTTTGTGAAGCCCAATAAATAATTAATAATAAAGTCATGTCGCCTAACAACACCATATTCATTACTATAAAGCAATTGGTTCAAAATGTTGATCCAACAGCTCAGATTATTTTATATGGGTCGTTTGCCAGAGGCGACAATAAGCTGAATTCTGATATTGATTTACTGATACTGTTGGAGATCGGAAGAGCACACGTCTGAACTCCAGTCACCTGAAGCTATCT
>CAYYQJ010000245.1:0-2305 GCA_964473775.1 uncultured Bacteroidales bacterium
TGCAACAGGGATATAAATTAACTGCTATTTATGGCGATGTAAATCATCAATTAAAGATTTCAAGCACAGCTAATTTTTTTAATAATATTGACCGTGGAAAAACTTTTGCTAAGGATATTAATAAAAGCAATTATACAAGTAATACCGCAGCTTTAGATTCTTGGTTGACACTTGGACAAACAACAAAAAATTCTACCAAAACATATTTTGGAGTTCTAAAACCACAGGATACAGATGGTTCTTTTGTTGGTGGAATTAACAACGATGGAGGGAGTGCTGCTATTGCAAATGGCTTACTGAATAACAACGATATTCTTGCAGGAATTCCATTAACTATGGCTGATGGAATGGATACCATGAATACCCTACCTACCAATTGGTTTAATAATGGAATTCTCGATATCCTGTCTGGAGCTGACTCTACCATTTTTGGTTCTATCAAGGCAGGTTCACAATTTATAAGTAATAATATGATTCTTAAAAACTCAGGTGTAACCGGAGTTAATCCCGACAGTAATCAGATTCTTATAGCACAATTAACCACAAAAGGAGAAATTTCATTTGAATTAAACATCGAAGTTTTAAGCCCTACAGGTGCATCCATCAAATATGTTGCTCAAAAAGCAAGCGATTCTTTGGATGCCACTTTTTCGGGATGGTTAAAATACCCCACTTCATGTGGTTGTAAAGACCCCAATTATTTTGAATATAATTCCGGAGCTATTTGTACAGATAACAGTGCTTGTCATACCCGTATAGTCTGTGGATGTACCGACAATAATGCCTGCAATTATGATCCCAATGCAAATTATAACATACAGTCATTATGTTGTTATCCCGGCATGTGTGCTGATCGTGATATAAGTCTTGTATGCCCAAATTTAGGAGAAGAACACAGAAGCAAACTCAAATTGTATCCAAATCCTGCTTACGATCAAATTAATTTAGAAGCAAGTGTGATGGATAATACCGAAACAAAATTGGTGGTGTATAATTCTTATGGCAAGATAGAATTTGAAAAAAATATGGGAATTATATCTGGTGATATATCGCAAATCTTAAATATCGCCAACCTATTGCCTGGCATTTATTTAGTGAAGATGTTTACAGATAAAACAGTAATAAGCAGCACCTTTATTAAAAATTAGTATTGAAGCTTTTCAATAAAAGATGAAATTCCCATTTTGAATTCATTCCGATTAATCATGTTTATGAATAAATTAATAAAGAAGTTTGGCTTTTCTGCAATACTTGTATTGTCATTATGTTTAATAATAATTACGGTTAGCTGTAAAAAAGATAAAACAAAAACCTTAGAAACAGGTACAGTTACTGATATTGATGGAAACATTTATAAAACCGTAAAAATTGGCAATCATTGGTGGATGGCCGAAAATCTTAAAGTTAGCCGATATAGAAATGGCGATTCCATTCTTTATGTAAGTGAAACAAACTATCATTTAGATTCTGCAACATGGAATCATCTGGATTCAGGGGCCTATTGTATTATCGACAATTCTAACCAAACATCACAAAATTATCGCGGAAAAATGTTTGGTTTCCTATACAATTGGTATGCCGTTAACGACACCCGAAATATTGCGCCTGTTGGCTGGCATGTTCCCGGCGATGCAGAATGGATTGAATTGGAAGAATATCTTGGAATGAAACCTGACGAATCAAATAAGGTTAATTGGCGTGGAACAAATGAAGGAAACAAATTAAAAATTGAAGGTCCAACTGGCTGGAGTAGTACTACAGATGTATATTATGTTTATGGCACTAACGAGAGTGGTTTCTCAGCCTTAGGTGGAAGTTGCTGTATGTTTAATGGTGTTTGGGGAAACCCGGGAACATTTTCTACCGGATTTTGGTGGACCTCCTCTACCGAAAAAGACCAAGCCTGGTACAGATACTTGGATCATAATAAACCCAATGTGTTCAGATATTATGGCCAAAAAACTTATGGATTCAGCATACGCTGTGTAATGGACTAATTAGTTCTGCATTTTTTACCTCTTCAAACAACTTTTTTGACGCTTCAATTTTAACTTTTGACGCTTCAAAAACTTTACTGACTTGTGTAAATTCAATTCTGTTGTTACAAAAACTTTTTTTGACAACTGAAAAACCAATTATGAAGCTTCAAAAACATTTTCTGACAACTGTAAATCATTTTCTGAATCTACAAAAATTTGTTTTGACTTGTGTAAATTTAATTCTGTTGTTACAAAAACTTTTTTTGACAACTGTAAAACCAATTATGAAGCTTCAAAAACATTTTCTGACAACTGTAAAACATTTT
>CAYYQJ010000245.1:2405-5281 GCA_964473775.1 uncultured Bacteroidales bacterium
TGTAAAACCAATTATGAAGCTTCAAAAACATTTTCTGACAACTGTAAAACATTTTTTGTATCGACAAAACACCTTTTGTATCGACAAAATACTTTTTGTAGATGCTGATAAAATTCGATTTCATAAAAAAAATCAATTAATCCTATCCCTGTTAATTCAGAATAGTGATGAACATTAAAACCAATTGCTCAGAAAACCTTGAGGCATTCTTTACAATAAATTAATAATTCGCCGATTGCTTAACATTACCCCATCATAAAAGTAATTTAACCTTAAAGTTCATTTAACATTTATTCAAAATTCTCACTCTACTTTTGTCATTGAAAAATTGAAAGAATTAAAACCAGAAAAACTTATAAAATGAAAAAAATCATACTCTTCTTAAGCTTCTGTATATTAGCTATAATAACTCAAGCACAAAATGGATTAGAAAATATTATTGTTGAAACCTACTACATTTCAAATGCAGCCGATTCGGCCGGAAGTCAGGGTGTGCTTCCAGTTGGTTCCGTTACCTACAGAATTTATGTTGATATGCTTCCAGGATATAAATTTCAGATGGCTTATGGAAATTCAACCCACAGTCTGAAATTTACAACCACCACCTCTTTTTTTAATAATACCCAATACGGTAACACCACTCCTGCTTTTAGCAAAACCAATGCTGCAAAAAATACCGTAATGCTCGATTCATGGCTATCAGTTGGTGGAGCCTGCAATGGTAATTTAGGTATCATGAAATCAGAAGACAACGGAGTAAGTAATGTAACAAACGCCAACGGACTTTTGCATAACACCGACGCGGCAATGGGAATTCCATTAACAACACAGGATGGATTTATTACCGGCACTGTACCCTCTGTATTATTTGTCGGTATTACCAACGAAACCGATGTTTTTAAAGATGGTACAGCCAACGGAAATTCTTTTATTTTAACTGGTTCAGCATGGTCGTCTTTAAGTGGTTCAACCGGACCAACTTCAAACAACAGAGTTTTAATTGCTCAAATCACCACTAAAGGTGCTTTTCATTACGAATTAAACATTCAAATTGGAACTCCCGATGGAGGAGTGGAAGTTTATGTTGCAAGCAATCCTCAAACTCCCAATATAAATGGGGTAAACGAAATTACAATCCCACAACTTACCGGAACTTTAAACGGACCTCCAACTGCTTTTGCTGTTATAGGAAGTGGTTCTTATTGTCAGGGCGGAAGTGGTTTACCGGTTGGATTAGCTTCTTCTGAATTAGGTGTCACATATTCTATTACTCCTGGTGGAACAACAATGGCAGGAACAGGTTCAGCAATTTCGTTTGGAAATAAACTTTCCGGAACCTATACAATACGTGGAACCAACACAAAAGGAACTACCGCAATGACAGGTAGTGCAGTTATAATTGAAAATGCACCAACATTGCCCGTGTTTACAGCTTTAGGTCCATACAATGTGGGTGATTTGGCTGCAAACTTACCAACAACATCTGACGATGGTATTTCCGGAACATGGAATCCAACAACAATTAACACAAGTGCAGGTGGAACCACTACATATACTTTTACACCTACTGCTGGCCAGTGCGCAAGTAACACCACTATGGATGTTATTGTAAATGCCGGTTCAAAAACGCTATCAATCAAATTGTTTTTGGAAGGTTTATATGCAGGTAGCAATATGTTGAATCAAGCATTATCAGAATCAGGCCCGGAATTTGGAACTGGTATTGCTGATCATATTACGGTTGAACTACATAATGCCACTTCACCTTTTGCAATAGTTAATACCTTTAGCAATCTTAACTTGAATACTGATGGAAGTATCATCATAAATAATGTTTCAGGCAGCCTTTCTGCTTCATACTATTTGGTTATTAAACATAGAAATAGCATTGAAACATGGAGCTCTACAGCTATTAGTTTTGCTGCTTCAAGCATCAATTATGATTTTACGACTGCTTCTTCAAAAGCTTTTGGTAATAATTTACGACTTATGACAGGAGGTGCTTATGCAATCTTTGGAGGCGATGCCAATCAGGATGCCGGTGTTGACGGTTCAGATATGGCTGCCATTGATAATGCAAGTACTATTTTATTACATGGATATAATCCGGAAGATATTAATGGTGACGGTATCGTTGATGGAACAGATATGGCAGTTATTGATAATAATGCAACAGCAATAATTCAAACAAAAAAACCAGGTTAATATTAATTGTTAGGTTTGGTTTCCTATTAATTTGGTTGGGATATACATTCATTTGTATATCCCTTTTTTATTTCTACTCCATCAGTAATAAAGCAAATTATTGTCTGAGTTGAAACCAATAGAAAATACTTATCCATTGCTTTTTTGAAGAAAATCCTCAATTCATAGACTATTTAAAACTCACTTTACATTGAGTTAACAACAAGCCCCGAAATGAGCATTTAATTGCTCTTAAAATAATAAAAGCATAAAGTTAGCTTCTCATACAATTAATAGGCTAGCAGTAATTTTGCCCAGTCATCAATAGTGATGAAAAAATTAAAAAAAATTATGAAAATGAAAAAAATTACGAATTTAATTTCGGCTGTTGTTATTGCAGTATTATCAATAACTAGCGCCTTCGCTCAGGTGAGCGATTTGAACAACGGAGCAGAATGCGGATGTCCTTCTGTATCTTCAAGAACAACTGTGGATCTTGCTACATTAGGTGTAGCACTTGATGCTTATCAGGTAGAGATTCAAGCAAACACCACTTTAACTTGCGACAAGATTTACACTTTCGACAAGAAAATTTATGTGGGTTACGGTGTAACACTAACAATTCAACCAGGTACTGTTTTAAAAGGTGCATATATTGCTACTGCTACCCACGCTGCTGCAATTATTGTTGA
>CAYYQJ010000246.1:0-5275 GCA_964473775.1 uncultured Bacteroidales bacterium
GACGCTCTTCCGATCTGATTGCGTGTAGGTTTAGCCGAGCAGGGCGAATATGCTTATTTGTCAACCCTTGAAGCCATGAAAAATGCCAATATCGACATGGATTTTCTTCAAAATAACGAAGTAGGCATACTGTTTGGAAACGACAGTTCGTCGAAAGCCGTTATAGAATCTACTGATATTGTGCGTGAGAAAAAAGACACCATGTTGCTGGGCTCAGGTTATATTTTCCAGGCAATGAACTCAACCGTCAGTATGAACCTTTCGGTAATATTCAAACTGCGTGGCATCAACTTCACCGTAAGTGCTGCCTGTGCCAGTGGTTCGCACGCCATTGGTTTGGGATATTTATTTATAAAACAAGGATTGCAGAACATGGTATTTTGCGGAGGTGCTCAGGAAGTGAATCCGTTTTCTATGGGAAGTTTCGATGCATTGAGTGCATTTTCTGTAAGAGAAGACGACCCGCAGAGAGCCTCCCGTCCATTTGATAAAAACCGCGACGGACTGATACCCAGTGGAGGTGCTGCCACAGTGATTCTCGAAAGCTATGAGTCAGCTGTGAAAAGAGGTGCTCCCATTTTGGGCGAAATTATTGGCTACGGATTTTCATCTAATGGCGAACACATTTCGCAATCCAATGTAGATGGTTTGCAACGTGCGATGCGCATGTCGCTGAAAGATGGCGATATGACACCCGAACAGGTAGAATACATCAATGCACATGCTACTTCCACTCCTCACGGCGACATCAGCGAAGCCATAGCCATACACGATGTGTTCGGTTCGCACAAACCATTGGTAAGCTCCACAAAATCCATGACCGGCCACGAATGCTGGATGGCAGGAGCCAGTGAAATAGTGTATTCCACACTGATGATGCAAAACTCATTCATCGCACCCAACATCAATTTTGAAGAACCTGATGAGTACTCCCAACATTTAAATCTTGTAACAAAAACCCTGAATAAAGAATTTGACGTATATTTGTCTAATTCTTTTGGCTTTGGTGGCACCAATTCGTCCATACTGGTCAAAAAAGTAAGATAAACTAATTATTATATTTTATGCAAAGAGAAGAAATTATAGAAAAAATCAACAGCTTTTTAGTTGACGAATTTGAAATTGAAGAAACTCAGCTCACACCTGAAGCCCTTCTGAAAGTTGACCTCGGAATAGACAGCCTCGATTTTGTTGATATCATTGTTATTATTGAAAAGAATTTCGGATTTAAAGTGAAAGCCGAAGAAATGGCAAATGTAAAAACCCTACAGGATTTTTATGATTACGTGATTGCCAATGTAAATAAAGCATAAACTTAGCGAGACTGAATCTTGCTTTGGAGCAAATATCAAAAAACAAATAACAAAAAACAAATAAATTACAACAACTAAAAAATCAAATTCCGAACAGTTTGAGATTTTTGAAATTTAATGATTGAAATTTATTTGTTATTTGGTTCTTGTGTTTTGAATTTTAAAAATAATCATTTGGAAAATAAAGTACTCATATTAGCCTGGAGGATTAGATGACGCAATGGGATGGAAAAACCCGTGGTGGAGTAACCGGACATAAAATATTTGTATTCTTTATTAAATATTTCGGAGTTTCTTTTGCTTATTTTTTCCTGAAATTTGTTGCCTTATACTTTTTGTTTGCTTCTGCAAAAGCTTATCAGAACATTTATTTCTATTTCAATTCTGTACACAAATACGGTAAAATAAAATCTTATTATTACGCTTACCGCAATTTTTGCATGCTTGGCAAAGTGCTGGTTGATAAAATCGCCATCTTGTCGGGTGCTGCCAATAAATACACTTTCAATTTTGATGGTGAATCGCACATGCGTGAGTTGGCAACTAAAAAAACAGGAGGCATTCTCGTAAACGCCCATATCGGAAACTGGGAAATTGCCGGACAATTATTAGACCGCCTGGATACTAAAATCCATATTTTGATGTTTAATGCCGAACACGAACAGGTGAAAAAATACATGTCGGAAGTCTTACTGAGAAATAATATTGGTGCCATCATTATCGGAAACGATTTGTCGCATCTGGAGAAAATTAAAGAAGCACTTCAAAACAAAGAAATCATTGCAATGAATGGCGACCGTTATATGCCCGGAAACAGAACTCTTTTATGCGACTTTATGGGAGGGCAAGCCGATTTCCCTGTGAGTCCTTTCTATATGGCCGGAAAGTTCGATGTGCCTGTGGTCAATGTTTTTGCAATGAAAGAAACTAAATATCATTATCATTTTTATGCTACTCCTCCCCGTAGGCTCGAAGGTTTCAATAATTTAAAACTGCGTGAAGAAATTCTTAGAAAGATGGTGTTTGAATATGTTTGCGAAGTAGAAAATATGGTCAAAAAATACCCTGTACAATGGTTTAATTATTACAAATTCTGGCACTAATATTTTAAGATGAATCCAAACAACAACCTGCTTTTAGTATCTGCCAACACCCTTACCACACCCTATCCGGTTTACCCGATAGGCATATCTTATCTGGCTACTTATCTGTCGGAAAATTTAGTTCAATATAATATTCGGCTTTTCGATTTCAATCTTTCGAATGCCGAAGAATTTGGCGCTTTGCTTGAATCTTTTAAGCCGAGATACATTGCTGTTTCTTTACGGAATATTGATGGGGTGAATTCTTACGACCCTTTTAATTTCATTGCAGGATATAAAAAGATTATACAACTGATAAGGGATAACAATCATAAAGACTATACCCTTTTGATGGGCGGGGCAGGATTTTCTATCTTTCCTGAAACCCTTTTTAAAGAACTTCAACCCGATTATGCCATTGTGGGCGAAGGCGAAAGAAGCCTGGTTGATTTGATTGAAAAACTGGATGCAGGTGAAAACCCCAATGCAGTCGATGGATTGGTATATCAATCGGAGGATAAAGTAATTCTCAATCCCCGAAAAATAAACACCACAGATTTAAGCCTTTGCTTTGATGAAGATCTGGTGGATTATTACTGGCTTAATAGCGGCATGTTGAACATACAAACCAAAAGAGGCTGCCCTTTCAATTGCGTTTATTGCACTTATCCGGTGATTGAAGGCCGTAATGTAAGAACCCTCAACACCGATAAAATAGTGGATACCATTTTGAGAATGAAAAAGGAAAAAGGAATAGATTATATATTCTTCACCGATTCGGTTTTCAACATGAAAAACTCTTATAATGTAGAATTGGCCGAGAAACTGATTGCCTCAGGAGCTAATATCCGTTGGGGTGCGTATTTCTTTCCCAAAGGACTTACCGAAGATTTGTTGAAACTCTTTAAAGCTTCGGGATTAACCCACATAGAATTCGGAACCGAATCTATCAGCGACAGAACCCTAAAGAATTACGGAAAGCATTTCACGGTGGCTGACGTCATCCAACAATCCGAATTGTGTTATAAAACTAAGATTGATTACGCTCATTTCCTTATATTAGCCGGGTATGGCGAAACCGATGAAACCATAAATGAGACTTACGAAAACTCCAAACACATTCCATTTTCTGTTTTCTTTCCTTTTGTTGGAATGCGGATTTATCCCGGCACCCGATTGCATCAAATTTCCATTGATGAAGGAATTATCACTGCCGATGATTTACTTCTCGAACCCAAATACTATATTTCAAAAGAGGTAAATCTGGATACCTTAAAAGAACGGGCTCAATTGACTGGCAAACGTTGGGTTTTCCCCGACGAGGATACGGCTACCGTTTCAACCAAAATGCGTTTATTACGAAACAAAAAAGGCCCTTTATGGGAGTTTTTACTAAGATAAATTATGATAGCACAGGGAGAAGAAGTATTAAAATTCATACCACAACGTCCACCCATAGTGATGGTGGATCAATTGATATCTGCTGCCGATAAAACCACCATCAGCGGATTAACCATAAAGGCCGATAACATTTTTGTCGAAAACAACATCTTTCAGGAGCCGGGCATCATAGAAAATGTGGCCCAATCAGCAGCTTTGGGAGTGGGCTATGTATGTCAGTTGGAAAACAAAAAAGTTCCTCTTGGATTTATTGGTGCCATAAAAAACCTTGTGATTTATGATTTACCTAAAGTGGGCGACCATATCACCACCGAAATAAAAGTGGATTATGAGGTGTTTGAAGCCACGCTGATTACAGGCAAAGTGTATTGTCACGATCAGCTACTTGCTCAATGCGAGATGAAAATTTTCCTCCAACCTAACGTATAATTCACTACCTTTGCATATTCTAAACTCAAAAACTAATGACAGACGAAAGCAAACCTAACGTAAAAATTATTGATGCTGAAAATATTGAAGTGGATTTGAACTTCGAGATTACGCATTATAAAATGGACGAAAACGGAAATTATACTCATAGTTTACTTTCCAATTGGGGCAATAAGGAAATTGTGAATAATTCCAGTTGGGATATTGTAAAAGAAAGAATCAAGGACGCAAAAGACAAGGTAATTGCAGGTGAAATAAGCCCCATTGCTTATTATATGCAGCGCTCATTAACCGATATTAAAACCCTTTCACAATATGTGGGTATTCCCAAATGGCGCATCAAACGTCATCTGAACCCCGCAAAATTCAATAAGCTTAACAACAAATTGCTTCAGAAATACGCTGATTTCTTTGCAATCTCTATTGCCGAACTTAAAGATATCAATACTAAAAAATAAAACCTATATATGAAATTAAATTTCGATCACATGCAGCTTTCAGCGCATTGCGAAAGCGGCGCTATTGTGAACCTGCTTGGATATTATAAAATCAAAATAAACGAACCACTGGCTTTTGGAATTGGCGCAGGATATTATTTCGGACATTTACCTTTCCTGAAAATAAACTATTCGCCCGCAACGGCTTTCCGTTCTTTACCCGGTCTGGTGTTCAGTCGTACCTGTAAAAACCTGGGCATAGGCTACGAACGTAAAACCTTCAGCTCGCCTCAAAAGGCTATGGACGAGCTCGACAGAGTGCTTGATACCGGTACTCCCGTGGGTGTTCAGGTTGGCGTGTTTCATCTTCCTTTCTTCCCTCCCGAATACCGGATGCATTACAACATGCACAACATGGTAGTGTTTGGTAAAGAAAACAACGAATACTCCATTGCCGACAGTGTGATTGCCGGCGAGTGCAAAATATCTTATGAAGACTTCAAAAAGGTAAGATTCCCTAAAGGTGCTTTTGCTCCCAATGGTAAAATGTATTACATGACCGATATTCCCAAAGGCGAAATCGACTTCAGTCAGGCTGCCATCAAAGGCATCA
>CAYYQJ010000247.1:0-5273 GCA_964473775.1 uncultured Bacteroidales bacterium
ATGCTTCTGATATGGCTATCATCGACAATAACTCAACTGCGGTGGTTCATAAAATTACACCATAATTTAATTATTAATGTTTAATAAAAAGTGCGAAGCTGGAAACGGCTTCGCACTTTTTTTTGGGAATCTATAATATTGGAGGCTTTTACGAATTATGGTGGGCAGGGATTTATGGCATTTTTTATCAACGCCTAAAATGCCTGTCTAAACAGAGTACTATATTTCCCTAAAACAGCACTGTGTTGTCCTAACATAGCACTGTTTTGTCCTGAAACAGTTCTATGTTGTCCTGGCACACCTCTGTGTTGTCCTAGCATAGCACTATGTTGTCCTAACACACTACTATTTTGTCCTAGCATAGCACTATGTTGTCCTAACATACTACTATTTTGTCCTGACACAGCACTATTTTGTCCTGCCATAGTACTGTTTTTCCCTAAAATAGCAGTGTGAAAAATCAATGTTTTAATGCAAATACCAGAATATAAGATTATTCAAAATTTGAGGCTCATATTACCAAAGACATTTCCCCGAGAGCTAAAAAAAAGGCCTGCATTATTTGCAAGCCTTTTTTAAAGCAGGATTTCTCCTGCAGTCTGTTAGTCTAAAGCCTAATAGCTTATTTTATCAATGCAATACTTCTTTTTATAAAACCTGTCAGTTCTTCGCCTTTCAGGAGGTTTTGCGATAGGCGGGCCAAATCGAAAAACTGAGTTACCAGTTCGTTTTGTCGGGCTTCGTCGGCATCGTTAAGTATGGTCAGCATTTTGTCGTTGTTGGCATTGATAACAAGATTGTAGCTATCAGGAAAATTATTACCGAAAGGACTTCCGCCACCCAAAGCCGCCATATCTTTCATACGACGCATAAACTCGGGCTGAACTATCATCATAGGCACTTCGTCAACAGGCAAAGATTCGAACTCGATATGGAATTTTTCTTTTGGAACATTGCGTTCGATGATGGTTTGCAGGTTTTTCTTTTCTTCCTCGGTGAGTTTGGTTGATGGAGCTTCTTCTTTTTTAATCAGCTTGTCGATGGTGTCGGAATCAACGCGGGCAAAGGAAGTTTTTTCGAATTTCTGCTCCAATTGATTGATGAAATGCATGTCGCTAGGGCTGTCCATCATCAACACATCGTAGCCGCGTTCGTTGGCATTTTTAATAAAACTGTGTTGCTCATCTCTGTTTGATGTGTAAAGATAAATCAGTTTTTGTTCTTTATCGGTCTGTAGGGTAGCTATCTTTGTTTTGTATTCTTCAAAAGTAAAATACTTTCCATCGGTGTTTTTTATCAGACAGAACTTTTCGGCACGTTCGTAGAATTTTTCGTCCGAAATCATTCCGTAAGTGATAAATATTTTCAGATCGTCCCATTTTTTTTCGAAATCTTCGCGATTGGTTTTAAACAATTCTTCGAGTTTGTCGGCCACTTTTTTTGAAATGTGAGAAGAAATTTTCTTCACATTCGGATCGCTCTGCAAATAAGAACGGGAAACATTGAGAGGAATATCCGGCGAATCAATCACACCATGCAGCAAGGTGAGAAAATCGGGAACAATGCCTTCTACAGAATCGGTAACAAAAACCTGATTGCAATACAATTGAATTTTGTCGCGGTTCACCTCGAAGTTGCGTTTCACTTTAGGGAAATACAAAATGCCTGTGAGGTTAAAAGGAAAATCAACATTCAAATGAATATAAAACATGGGGTCGTCGTAATTCATTGGATAGAGTTCATGATAAAACTCTTTGTAATCTTCTTCTTTCAAATCGGCAGGTTTGCGTGTCCATGCAGGGGTAGGGTTGTTGATAATGCGTGGTTTTTCTACTTCCACTCTTTTGTCGTTGCCATCTTTGTCTTTTTCGCCTTCAATGGTTTCCCATGTTTTTTGAGTTCCAAACTGAATAGGAACAGGCAAAAACTTGCAATATTTTTTTAAAATTTCGAGTATCTTATATTCTTTGGCATAATCCTCAGAGTCGTCGGAAAGGTGCATGATGATTTCGGTGCCACGGTCGTGCTCTTTTAATTCGGTCATGGTGTATTCGGGACTTCCATCGCAAACCCATTTCATGGCTTTGGTGTCGCCCTCTTTCATGTAGGTTTTGGTGCGGATTTCAACCTTTTTAGATACCATGAATGAAGAATAAAAACCCAAACCGAAATGACCGATAAGTGTTTGCTGATCGGTTTCGCTTTTGCCCATATAGGTTTTTACGAATTCTTCGGCGCTCGAAAAAGCAATCTGGTTGATGTATTTATCAAGTTCTTCGGCATTCATACCTATGCCACGGTCGGTAACGGTAAGTATTTTTTTCTTTTCGTCGAGGGTAACATGTATGGTTAAATCGCCCAATTCGCCATCGAATTTTCCGAGAGATGCCAATACTTTAAGTTTTTGAGTGGCATCAATTGCATTTGAAATTAACTCTCTGAGGAAGATGTCGTGATCAGAATACAGAAATTTTTTGATGATAGGGAAAATGTTTTCGGTTTGTACATTGATCTTGCCTTTTTGCATAGCTATATAATTTTATGATTATGCCCGCCTATGACAAAGTATGTGCCATTTTTATTTACTGACAAAATGACTTGAAATGTAAAATACCTAAAGTTTGGAGTATCTGAAATGCCAAAAGTTTTTGTTGAATAATTCCATACTTAAGGTTGTTTTTTTATAATTTTACCGAATGAAGAGTTGTTGTGTTGTTTTTTTATACCATATTATTATAGGGAGTTTTTTATTGATGCCTGTTCATGTGTCGTGTCAGACAGAAAGTGCATTGGCGAGTGAAATTAAATTGCTTCAAAATGATGAGGTGCTAAAACAGGCCTCGTGGAGTGTGTATGTTAAAGAAATTGATAGCGGTAAGGTTTTAGCTGCCTATAATTCGGATATTGTTTTGGAACCCGCTTCGGTTTTAAAAATAGTTACAACAGGAGCAGCACTGTCTATGTTAGGGTCTGATTTTACTTTCGAAACCCAACTTGAGTATTCAGGAAATATTGATGCTAAAGGCACCTTACATGGTAATCTGTATGTAAAGGGTGGGGGAGATCCTACCATTGGCTCTGATAGATTTGGGAAAACCTGCTCAACAGACAGTGTATTTAATGAATTTCTGAAGGCCCTTAAGAAAAATAATATCCGCCATATTGACGGAAAAATAGTGGCAGATGCTTCATTTTTTCCTGATA
The DNA here is from genome assembly GCA_964473775.1 of uncultured Bacteroidales bacterium. Taxonomy (GTDB): domain Bacteria; phylum Bacteroidota; class Bacteroidia; order Bacteroidales; family CAIWKO01; genus CAIWKO01. Next base: position 3,205 of record CAYYQJ010000247.1, read on the forward strand.
ATCCTATGGCCTACAGTTGGGGATGGGAAGACATAGGCAATTATTATGCTTCAGGAGCCTGGGGTATTAATATTGATGAAAACCAATATACTTTGTATTTTGATGCGGGAAAAAAGGTGGGAGAAAAAGCCAGATTAACCAAAGTTGAACCTGAAATGGAAGGTGTGGATTTTGTAAATCAGATTACCACAGGTAAATCTGGTTCAGGTGATAATGTTGTCATTCTGGGCGCTCCTTATACTAATATGAGATTATTGGAAGGCACAGTTCCTTTGGGCAGGACCAATTTTGATGTTGAAGGTTCTTTGCCTGACCCTCCGGAATTATTTATAAAAGCTTTTGCAAAATATCTGACAATAAATGGCATTATGGCAGATAGTCTATCTGCCACGTTTAGGGAAATGCAATGGATAGGGAAGATTGATACTAATATTAGAAAGACGATTTATACTCATCATTCGCCTTCTTTATCAGAAATTGTAGCTCATACAAACACCAAAAGTATAAATCTGTTTGCTGAAGCCATTCTTAAAATAATGGGTAAGATAAAAAACAATGAAGGTAGTATGTCAGCAGGTACGGAGGCTGTTAAAGATTATTGGAGTAAAAAAGGTGTGGATTTGGCAGGTTTTGAAATGCATGATGGATGTGGGCTTTCGCGTAAAAATAAAATAAGTACCCGTCAGCTAGGAGATATTTTAAGCCTGATTTTTAAAGATAAATCTTTTCAGGATTTCGAGAAGTCATTGCCGGTGGCAGGAGTGTCAGGTGGAATGGCAACAATGCTGAAAGGTAGCATTGCTGCAAAAAACCTGAAAGCCAAAACGGGTAATATGGAAAAAATAAAATCGTATGCAGGTTATGTTAAAAATGCTGGGGGTAAGAATATTGCCTTTGCCATAATTGTCAATAATTATAATTGTACCAATGCTGTGTTGAAGCAAAAGCTGGAAAAGCTTATGTTGGTGATTGCGGAGGGGAAGTGATTTTGGACTGATTTGATTGGGTTGATTGGGGGGTATTACACAAAATCGCAATTTGTAATTCATAATTTAGAAAAGGTGTTTACTGTCTTTTTGTCATAAAATTGTCAGTTTTGCTGAACTAAGCGGAAATTTTATGTCATAATATCGTTTTATTAAAGGATAAGATGATTGGCATAATGCTTGACATTGGCTTGTGAAATCAAATTATAAAAACTATAAAAATACATAAATCATCATGGGAAAAATCATTGGAATAGATTTAGGGACTACAAATTCATGTGTTGCCGTAATGGAAGGCAACGAACCAGTTGTAATACCTAACAGCGAAGGAAAACGGACTACACCATCAATAGTAGCCTTTATTGATAATGGTGAACGTAAGGTAGGTGATCCTGCAAAACGTCAGGCTATCACTAACCCGAAACATACCATTTCGTCAATAAAACGCTTTATGGGTGAAACATTTGACAGGGTTACAAAAGAAATTCAACGTATGCCTTACAATGTTGTTAAAGGTGACAACAATACACCTAGGGTAAAAATTGACGAAAGATTGTATTCTCCTCAGGAAATATCAGCAATGGTATTGCAGAAAATGAAAAAAACTGCTGAAGATTATTTAGGAACAACAGTTACCGAAGCGGTAATTACTGTCCCTGCCTATTTCAGCGACTCACAACGTCAGGCTACCAAAGAAGCTGGCGAAATAGCTGGTCTTACTGTTAAACGTATTATCAACGAACCTACTGCTGCTGCTCTTGCTTATGGTTTGGACAAAAAGAATAAGGATATGCATGTTGCCGTTTACGATTTAGGAGGCGGAACATTTGATATTTCTATTCTGGAACTTGGCGAAGGAGTTTTCGAAGTTAAATCAACCAACGGAAATACACATTTGGGTGGTGACGATTTTGATCATAATGTGATTGACTGGCTTGCTGCAGAATTTAAAACCGAAGAAAATATTGATCTTACTAAAGATCCTATGGCATTGCAACGTTTAAAAGAAGCTGCTGAAAAAGCGAAAATAGAGTTGAGATCGGAAGAGCACACGTCTGAACTCCAGTCACCTGAAGCTATCTC
>CAYYQJ010000248.1:0-5261 GCA_964473775.1 uncultured Bacteroidales bacterium
CAAAAACAACAGGAATATCCATCTCGTCGGTATAAAGGTCGGGGTTTTTCACAGGTATCCCATAATCCGCATTGGTTGAAAAGAATATCACCGCCGCTGCACCCATTTTTACGGCGCGTTTCACACGAACGATTTTCTGTGCGCTATCAAAAATAGTTCTATCTTTCATCAGGTTATCAGGCACAGCCAAATCAAGCAACACTATCTTGCCTACCAAACTTCCGCGATTTTCATAATCATTGATGCCTTTGGATTCGCAATAAATTCCGTTGCCACAAAACACCATATCGCCTTTCACTTTTCCGTCGGACGTAAATCCCAAAGGATAATAATCATTATAAAGATTCAGCAGTTTGCCATTGATTTCCAAACTGGTTCCTAAATCTACAAAACATTTCCCGCGAAACATAAACGGCTCGAAATACGAAGTATCAAACAAGGGTTGGAGTCCCATTTCCTTAAATTTACTTTCGATATATTTTCTGGCCATCCATTCGCCGGGCGTGCCTGTTTCGCGACCCATCAGCGAATCGGCTGCCAACACACTGATATCTTCTTTAATCCTTTTGGCAGAGGCAGCATCGCTTAAATCAAACGTTTGCGCCTGAACTTTGGTAAAACACATCAGTGCCACCAGGCATACAATTGCGCAAACGAACCTCATTTTGCTGCCTCTTTTCTGATGAAAACTCTTCATTTACTGTGTGTGAGAAGCTTCTGAAAAGTTAAAATCCCATCACTTCGGTGCCTTGTTCAAAGATAATATCTTTGGGTATGTTGGCCGATTTCAATCCGTCAAGCTCTTTCTGCAACTGTGGATTTACCACTGCATTTGCTTTGAGATATTTCACAGCCCCATCATAATCTCCATTTCCTTGAAGCGTTAAAATGGTTGATGCCCATCCATCCACAGCCTTTTTCATATTCTCGAAATTAACAACATACATACCTTTTTCTGTTAGTTTAAACACACCTGCATTGCTGAAATAATTAAAACACATCATGTTTGCCTTGCCATGTGCACTGGCTGCACCAAAACGTACCGAACGGAAAATGCCCGCCATAAAGGTTACGTAACAATCTTCTACCTTCAAATCTTTCACTTCGCCCTTTTCAATCAGCTTGGTAACCATAAACAATCCTAAAATATCAGCCTTAGCTTCTTCAAAAGCCGAATATACATCCTTGAGGCTTTCTCTTACAGTGCCTTTGCCATTAATCGTGTTTTTAATTCCCAATCCATGAGCCACTTCATGAAACATCACATTATTGAAAAATGCATCAAACTTCACGTTCTTTATCTGACTTGGGTCTATCAGTTTCTGGGCAATCGGCATCAGAATATTATCGAATTTGGCCTGCATAGAATTTTTTAATTGAATCCTACGTGAACCTTTTTTCAACTGAACCTCTTCGTCATTAGGCAGATTTATCGCTATGGTTTTGCTTCCTGCATCACAATCGCCGGCATAATACACAGCATCATACACACCCAAATCGGACGAAGTGCCCGGTACCTCTTTCTTATAATCTGCACTCACCGGAAGCTCTTTCTGCAAGATGGGCAATTGCTCAATATACTTTTCGAGTTTCACGCTCCAATCCATATCTTTCACCAAAACAAAGGCTTCAAAAGCAGCCTTATATTCAAACATGGCATCCTCGTAGTTTTCAATCGGGCCTACCACAAAATCCAGATGATTCTTTTTCATATCCATCCAGGCCATGTCGCTGGGCTGATAATTGCTTGATAGCAACGCTTCTGCCCTCATTCTAAGATAAGCCGAAAACTCTTTATCTTCGCAAACTTCGGCTGCCTTATTCATCAGTTCGGCCACTTGATGCAATTGTTCTTTATAGGCTTCGTGATACCAAATCACTTCCAATTGTTTATCATCGGCGCGGCGAATCAGGGTGTATAAGCTTTTTTTATCTTTATTATCCAAAGCATTAAACTCGTCTTTAGTCATATCTCTTGGATAAAGATTGGCTCCTAAAGGCTTGGCATTGATCATCATTTTTATAACTTCCTCATCAGTTAAAGCATCCTTTTCATCCAAAGTAGAACGATTGCCTGCATCAGCCATTACCGGTGTTGCTACCTGAATATCAGCTCTCGTAGGCTTTTCTCCAGTTTGCGATGCATCCAAAGTGAGGAAAGGTTTATTATTATCAAGTCTGTCCCAAGGTCCATAATTGATTGCAACAAACTTCTTTTCGTCAGCATTTCTCACATTTTTCATGAGTTGCTTTTTATTCCCCCAGGTTTGTTGCCAATATAGGTCGTCAATAATTTTCGATGCCTCCATCAACAAACTTATCACCTTTTTTTCGCTATCGCTTAGTTTGCTCACATCGGTAGTTAGCTTTACCTTAGCATATTCGTTGATTTTCTGTTTCATAATCGAATCTTTTCCTTCCGTTTTTTGCATAGTCTTGCTTGGGGTAAGTTTATCTTCCGCCCCGTTTCTGCCGCTTGTAACAGGTTTGCCTTGTCCGTTTGCAACAAATATCGTTGTTAAACAAGCCAGCATCATTATTAAAAAAGCTTTATTTCTCATGATTATTATGGTTTAAATTTTTCCAGCCATAAAATTAGAACTATTCTGCGACATAGGGATGATTTGTTGATAATTTGATGATTTTAGATTTAAACACTAGGGCACGGAGAACACTAACCTGCCTGACGGCAGTCAGGGAAACACAGAGAAAACTGATATCATTAGCTCCGCCCTTCAGGGCGGTGGAGGAATGATTATATATGTATAGACTTCAGCCAAAAATATTTTGTTGAGAAAAAATTTTGATTTCGAGGAAATTATTTATCGACTTTCTACACCGTCATATTTATTCCTTATATTTGTACTCCAATGTAAACTTTGTTAAATGGCTTTTTTTAAATTAAATATTGTTTTTAACCACATCAGGTTTAGACTTCTCATTCTTTTATCTGTTTTTATTATTCATCCATTTACTGCAAATTGTCAAAATAACACATCTATTGATTCCAGAAAAGTACAACAGCTTTCCGGTTTATGTAAAGTTTGGGGTTTATTAAAATATTATCATCCAACAATTCAAACAGGCAAAATTGATTGGGACACTACTTTGATTTCTTATATTCCGAAAGTTCTTGCTGTGAATAATAATAATGAGTATAATAAAATAATAAATGAGTTTATTTTACTGCCCGGCGAAGTAAAGAAACTTAGTAAACTATACAAATATTTACCAAAAGATACATCTTACAATAATTTCGATTATAAATGGATAAATAATAAAACACTGTTTTCGGATGAAAATAGCAAATTATTATTTCAAGTAATTGAAAATTACAAACCCCAAGATAATGTTTACCTAAAAAAGGAATTGAATTTTTATTATGAAGGGTTTAATGTTTGCATTCCGTGTAATATCAATACCTATCAACCAGATTCCAGTCATGCGTTATTGGCATTATTTCGGTATTGGAACGTGATTAATTACTTTTTCGCTTATAAGAATATTACTGATGAGAACTGGAATGATGTTTTAATTGAATTTATACCTAAAATTTTAGAAAGTTGTGGAAGTATCAAATATTACTTAACTCTGGCAGAGTTAACGACAAAAATTAATGATTGTCATGCAATTATTGAAAATAGTGCTTTTCAAAATGAACTGGGTAACACATTTCCTATTGGTGTAAAATTTATTGAAAATAAAACGGTTATCACTAAAATACCAAAAAATCTTTCTAAAAATTCAAAAGTGAATATCGGTGATATCATTTTAGCAGTAGATAGCATTGATATTAATGAAAAAAGAAAAGAAGTAAAAAAATACTGTGGTTGTTCTCACGAATTATCAGTAAACAGGGAAATTGACATAAACATATTACGGTTAAAAAAATCTGAAATTGAATTAACGGTTTTGGACTCAAATAACAATATAAGAAGCGTCTTTTTTTCAGAAGAGATGTTGCATTCAATTGATTTAACTTACGATACAAGTTCAATAAATAGACAAAAATATACCTTTTGGTATTTACTTCCAAATAATATTGGTTATGCAAATTTAGTATCAATGACGCGTCAGGATATTAAAAAATCCATTAAAGATTTTCAAGACACTAAAGGGATTATTTTTGATTTAAGAAATAATGCTTATGCCCCCTTATTTGATATTGCCTTGAGACTCCCTACTAATGGTCATAAAAATAATGTATTTGCAAGGTATTATACAGGTAATCAAAAATATCCAGGCACATTTAAGCCGTCAAGAACAAGAGAATTCGATATGGGATTAGGTTTCTTTCATAAAAAATACAAAGGGAAGGTTGTATTTTTAATTAATGAAAATGTTCAAAGCACTTATGAATGGCAGGTAATGAGCCTTAAAACATCTTTCAATATTACATTTATTGGTAATAATACTTCAGGAACTGATGGTCCGGCGCAATCATTTTTAATTCAAAATAATTTTCTTACTTATTTTACAGGAGATGCAATTTTTAATCCTGATGGAAGTCAAACACAACGTGTAGGTATAAAACCTGATATTTATTCAACACCAACAATTAAAGGAATTCGCGAAGAAAAAGATGATGTTTTGAATCGGGCAATCGAATTTATTAACACTGGGAAATAATAAATTGGAGATGACCTATAGTTGTCGTTCTATTATTCACAATATTCATCAGATGACTCAAAGTCATCAGATGAATTTCCCCACTCAACCTAGTTTCGGCTAAAGCCAATACCTAATATCTACCCTAGCCCCGACATAAATGTCGGGGCTAATGAGATTTAATAAGCAATGCTTTTTACCAAAACTGCAAAATTGTATATTTATGCTTGCGTGGAATAGTTAAACAAATGTTTTAAAACTAACACCCGATCGCCCCCATTCAATATAATCCATTATTGTTAACATCCCCGCGCTCTTCCATATGATATAACACGTTATTGGATACATCACCGCACTCCTCCATGCAATATAACACGTTATAGGATACATCACCGCGCTCCCCTATACGATATAACACGTTATAGGATACATCACCGCGCTCCTCCATGCAATAAAATGCGTTCCAGACAAGCATCCTACGCAGGTTTGTGCCCTATAATGTGTTCGTGAAGGCAAAGCCGCGCTCCTCCATGCAATATAATGTGTTCGTGAGAGGATGTGTGCGCAGTCTTTCTATAAATAATGTGTTCATGAGAGGATAACCGCGAGATCGGAAGAGCACACGTCTGAACTCCAGTCACCTGAAGCTATCT
>CAYYQJ010000249.1:0-5261 GCA_964473775.1 uncultured Bacteroidales bacterium
CATACGAGATAGCTTCAGGTGACTGGACTTCAGACGTGTGCTCTTCCGATCTCCAGCATTTGATATTACAAAAATATTTAATTTTACTGATAGAATTAATCTCAGAATTGCAATTTTTGCAAATTGTTATTCTTGCTTTATTTAATTGCTTTTCTTTCTTCCAAAAAAGTTCTCTACAAGCTTGACTACAGAACTTTTTAAAAGATTTATCCGTTTCAAACAGTTTATTGCACTCACGACAATTCTGACTAAAAATTACATTTTTCATCTAATCTTATTTTTATATCGTTAGCTGTAAGTCCCTCTCATTCTTTAATGATTTCTACTTTTATTAAATTTCACTTCATCAATTATTGAAATAAAGTTTATTCATAAAGTATCGCTTTTCATAAATTAACCAATAACTCCCGTATTCCTTTTCAATCAAATAAAAAAAAGGAATCCACCCCATCAAACAGGTGCATTCCTTTCATCATAAATATTTTATGCGTTTTTTAATTTACCGTCAGATAAATTGGTCCTTCCCAATCCATTCTTTTGGTCGCATAAATTCCTTTATGGAAAAATGCAAGCCTTACTCCTGTTGGCACATGTGGTACGGTTGTTTTTGCACTTGTACTTGTCCAGGGGTCAGCTTTTTTAGTAAAATCAACCAAATCTTCAGTCCATGTTACCAAATGAGCTACTGCATCTGCAACTTCAGCGGTAACTTCAACTTCACCAGAATTTGGTCCTTGTTGTACTGCAAATGTATATTTTATATTCCCGCCATGTCCGGCAACTTCGCGGTTAGCGCTCAGAATCCAAGCTATTTTTTCTTCATCGCTAACCACAGCATTATCAAGCACAGTTTGTTGCGCATTAGTTAATTTTCTTACTGCGGTTTCCCAGTCCATTCTGGAAACAACAATGTTGCTTGATCGTGATGATGATATTGGTGCCTGCAAAGACGTTTCCAAATCATCTGTTTTATCTCCGACGATTACTCCTTTAGCAATGATATCAACACTGGTAAGATGCGCGTTGTTCACTGTGCCTGCTTTATATTGACCACCTTTTGTTACAGCATTCTCGTTACTGATTTGGTCAAATCCATTTTTTATTTTTACTGCCATATTAATTAGTTTTAAAAATTATTAGTTCTTTGACCGTACGAAATTACTAAATTATTGAATCGACAATAACATTTTTTTTAAAAAATTGATTCCGATTTTAAAAAAGTAAAAATAATGGTTTTTTATCATCTGATTATTACATTCTTAATATCATAAATATATGATATTACATACGTAAGTAAATTCAAAATAAAAGTACAGATTATTTTAAAAATACACCAAAATACTGTCATTATGATAGTTATCTATCTGATAAAAATTCTGATTTTATATAATCAGTTATATAACAAGATATTACACTGCAAAATACAATCACATCTGTGACTATAAAACGCATTTTCGACGTGAAACGGAGAATATTCGACCCGAAATTAATTAATTTCGGGTCGAATTTGATTAATTTCGGGTCGAATTTGAGCAAATTCAAGTTGAATTTGATTAATTCCAGAGCGAATTTGTTCAAATTCATGGTGAATTTGATTAAATTCAGATTGAATCTAATTGAATTCAGAGTGAATTTAACTTTGTTCAGGTTGAATTTGATTAAATTCAGGGGAAATTTGATTATCTCAGAGATATAATACTGATATTCAGTAACTAATAATTGCAATCTTATGCGGTGCTAAAATAAAACTTTATTACTTTAGTAACACCCTATCATCCTCTGTATATTAACTTTATTAGTTTATTCTCAACCAATAAAGTAATAAAGTTAATGGTCGGCTCTATCAGATTTTTTACTAAAGTAATAAAGTCAACAAAAATGCAATAAGCATCAAATAAAAAACCTCCACGCACAATACCATCCTTCGGGATGCATATCGGGTGGGCAGCCTATGCATTCGGTTTTGATGTGGCTATCAATGGCTTCGGCAAAGGTTCTGTATTCAACCATGCCGCCCGATTTGCAGGGATAATCGTCCATGCCTTTGCGTTTACGGGCTGATTGTACGCGGCAATCGACCATGCGAAATACAAAACTATCCTTGGTTTCTTCAACAATTTCCTGACGATTGATGGTGGCATACAATCGCATGTGCAGTGCTTTTTTCAATCCTTCGAGGCCAGAGTTTTCGGGCAACTGCAGCAAGCGTTTCACCGACCATGCTTCAATTGGCGAGAACTGTGCCCAACAAGAATCGTTGCAACGCTTGGCTTCCATCATGCCGTATTCTTTTTCAACAGCCTGAAACCAAACACCATCGTTGGCAAGCCAGTTGGCAGCCACTCCTTCTTTAATGGCTTGCATGGCTTCGGGCGATTGGTTGAGCAATGGCGCAGGAATGCCGTTCAGCATTTCGAAACCAAAGAGTTTGCCCAGGCGTTTCATCTGAATTTCGTAACTAAGTTTGAAAGCATTATCGAGTATGGCAAGGGCTTTTTCGTGCCCCAACTGATGTTTCACTTCGGCAAACCACAAGGCATGATGCATGATGGTGCGATGAAAAAAATCGATAATCAAAGCAGCGTTTTCTTCTTGAGTGAGATTGTTTTGAATGGGATTGTTGTTTTCCATAATATTATATTGTGATGTTGATGTTGAATTATTTTTTTGTTTTAATTATTAATCCTCCAGCTAAAGCAGGAGGCAATTAATGGGGATGAAATCTTCATTGTCCTCCAGCTAAAGCTGGAGGCAATTGATGGGGATGAAATCTTTATTATCCTCCAGCTAAAGCTGGAGGCAATTGATTGGAATGGAATCTTTATTATCCTCCAGCTGAAGCTAGAGGCAATTGATAGAAATGGAATTTTTATTGCCCTCCAGCTAAAGCTAGAGGCTATTGATAGGGTAATTGATGAATTGCCTCCAGCTTTAGCTGGAGGATTAAAATAAATTCTATGTAAAAGGGCTTTAGCCAAAATTTTAATCTTTAAATTTCTTGAAACCAAATTTCCTTATAAATTCATCATACTCTTCATTAAAACTTTTATGCTTATGATGTTCCTCCTGATTTTTAATATAATTTTTCACTTTGTCAATCATAGATTCAGAAACAGAAACAGCAAAATACTCATCCTGCCATTCAAACTTTTGCTGAGTCAAATTATTTTTGTTTATCCAGTAAGCTGATTCGCCTTTTATCAACTTCATTACATTTTCTATTGTTTGATTACTTCCTAATGAAATCAAACAATGACAATGATTGTTGTATCCATTAATAAATTCCATAAATATCTCCTTTTCAGAGGCATTTTCTTTGATATGCTGCCAAACCTTCAGCCTTAATTCTTTTGAATCAAGATAAGGTTCCCTGTTTTTAGTGCTCCATACAAAATGGATATAAACTTTTATAAATGGCATAATTGTAATATTTAGCTTCTAAAATTATAAAATCAATTCAGTTTATAAATTCCTTTAAAAAATCAATCATCAAAAATACCAAATATTTCAACATAAAAATAAAAGAGAATTTCTGATGCACAAAAAAAGCCATCAGAAATACTGATGGCTTTTATTTATTAAACTAAACTGATTACTTTTTAGCAGCAGGTTTTTTTGCTGCAGGTTTTTTAGCAGCAGGTTTTGCCTTTGCTTTTGGGGCAACAGCTTTGTTTTTTTTGTCTTTTACAGCAGCTTGTGCAGCAGCCAAACGAGCGATAGGAACGCGGAATGGTGAACAGCTTACATAATTTAATCCGGTTTTATAACAGAATTCAACCGATGCAGGGTCGCCACCTTGTTCGCCGCAAATACCAACTTTAAGGTTACTGCGTGTTGAACGGCCCTTGGTAACTGCCATTTATATCAACTGTCCGGTTCCTTCCTGATCAATGGTTTGGAAAGGATCGGCAGCAAGGATTTTCTGATCGAGATAATCGTTCATAAATCCACCAATATCATCACGACTAAAACCAAAAGTCATCTGTGTTAAATCATTGGTTCCGAAAGAGAAAAACTGAGCTGTTTTTGCCATACGGTCGGCCAATAAACAAGCACGTGGAATTTCGATCATGGTACCGTATAAATAATCAATAGATTTTACCTTGAATTTTTCGCAAACTTCAGCATACACTTTGTCGGCAATTTTTTTGGTAACATCCAACTCGCCAACTTCGCAGGTAACCGGAATCATGATTTCTGGTTTAGGATGATGACCTTCGTTGATTAATTCTAAAGATGATTCGAAAATAGCGCGAAACTGCATTTCCGAAACTTCAGGATAAGTAACACTTAAACGAACCCCGCGATGTCCCATCATAGGATTGTTTTCGTGAAGCGCTTCGCCACGTTTTGCAATATCTTCAGCCGTTATTCCTAATGATTTAGCTAATTCGGCTTGTTTTTCTGCACCTTGTGGTACAAATTCATGCAAAGGAGGATCTAATAAACGGAATGTAACAGGCAGAGTATCCATTGTTAAAAGTGTAGCTTTGATATCTTTTTTAACAAATGGGTAGAGTTCATTTAAGGCATTAATTCTTTCTTCTATAGTATTACTTAAAATCATTTTGCGAAGTAAGAATAATGGTTTTTCAGCACCTTTACCATAAAACATGTGTTCGGTACGGAACAAACCTATACCTTCTGCACCAAATTCACGGGCTTTTTTTGCATCCTCTGGAGTTTCAGCATTGGTACGAACTCCCATCGTTCTAAATTTATCTACTATTTTCATGTACTTCATAAAAATAGGGTAAATTGGATTTTCGGATGAATCAATTAATGATATTTCTGCTTTATAAACAAGACCTCTTGAACCGTTTAATGAAACGATATCTCCTTCTTTTAATACAACATCACTACCTTCAATTTTTGCAGTTTTTGATATAGCATCAACATGTAATTTGCCGGCTCCAACAATACAACATTTTCCCCAACCACGAGCAACAAGAGCAGCATGTGAAGTCATTCCACCACGAGCAGTCAAAATACCAATAGCCGCACTCATACCCTCAACGTCTTCAGGGTTTGTTTCTTCACGCAATAAAATTACCTGAGCTTTTGCATTTGCACGAACTGCAGCAACTGCATCTTCAGCAGTAAAAACCAATTTACCAACAGCACCACCAGGACCTGCCGGTAATCCTTTAACGATTACTTCATTTTTCTTTTCTTCTTTCGGGTCTAAAATAGGATGAAGAATTTCATCTAACTAGATCGGAAGAGCGTCGTGTAGGGAAAGAGTGTTCAGAGCCGTGTAG
>CAYYQJ010000250.1:0-5237 GCA_964473775.1 uncultured Bacteroidales bacterium
TTGAATTCTGCTCACGCTGAATTGTATTCACCGTGTTTAAATCCGGCTCCAGCGGAGCCAAACATTTTTAGAAAAAACAAACCACAACAACTTCCTTGCCCCAGCGGGGCAAAACATTTTTAGAGACCGCCAAATTTCACACATTTCTCAACAATTACACCGCTCGCGCCAAATTGCATCCGCCCCTACGTAATCATTCAAAAAATAAACCTTCTCCCAAAATCCAACCTTAATAGAAAACCCCATCTCCCCGCTTGCGGCGAATTGTATTCGCCTTGCCTAATTCTCAATCAAATAAAAAAAAAACCTTCTCCCCATTTCAAACCTTAATAGAAAACCACCCACCCAAACACCCCAACCTTCTCACCTTCTCTTACCCCATCAATAAGGTTAGAAGGTTGAACTTGCAGTCATTATTTATTCTATTAAGGTTGAAGGATTGAAGAAGGTTTTTCTTACTTGTATTACGACTTAAAGCAGTGTTACGAGTATGACAAAAATCTGTTGTACAATAATAAAATGGATGGATTGCAAATACGTCAAACGGTTTTTATTTTGAATAAACCCTAACAAATTTCCTTTCAGGCTCATTTAATTTATTATACTCCAAAACCTCAATAATATTCCCATAAACATCGTACTTATTAGTCCAATTAAATTCAATTGTCCCATCAACATGATAAACTGTTTCTTCAATTATTAATCCCTTACTATTGTATTTGGTAACATTTTCCGGTTTCCCATTGTAATAGGTCGTGTCTTCAATTTTATTTCCATTCTTATCGTATTTGCAAGAAAATGTTTTATAATAACTATCTTTATAGTTGCATTCTAAAATTTCTATTAATTTCCCATTTCCATCGTATTTGTTTATAATTGTTCTCTTATAGTTTATTGTACCATCATTATTATAAATTATCACCTCAGTTAAATTCCCCCTTTCATTATATTTAAAAGTGGTCTTGCCTTGTATACTGCCATCATTTTTATAATCTATGGATTCAATTTTTTTTCCATGAACATCATTTATATAAATTATTTTACTTTCAATACTTCCATCATTTTTATAAATTATTTCTTCAATCATGTAACCATGCTCATCGTATTTATAAGCTTCTTTCCTCGCAATATTAATTCCATCTTTAAAAAAGGATTTCTCTATTAGGTAGTTTTTATCATTAAACTTGAAAGTACTTTTATCAAAAATCACTCCATATGCACTGAAACTCTTCTGTTCTATCAAGTTGTTTTTACTATCATATTTGTAATTCGTACCCCAGCATAAATCTTTATTAGCAGTACACGTTGAGTCATTTATTTCATTCCCTTTTTCATCATATTCGCAAAACCTTGGATTTTTTTTGGATTCTAAATCGAGTTCTCCAAAATTAAAAGTGTATACATAAACACTACAACTTCTATATCCACCATTAATTTTTGTTTGTGAGAATGAAATTTGTACTGAAAGAATAATAATCGCGATCAGAGCTACTATTTTTTCCATAATCCCCGTTGGCTTTAAGTTAATATATTGAATATTAGCGCGACGTTCGGCGGCGGTTCCAACCGCCGTCGTTCTATTCCTTAAGGTTCCACCTTTTATTTTAATCAAATCAATCATCCAAATCATTTTGCTGTTATGCTTCCGCCTGATATTCTCTTGCTGTTTAATAACGATTTCATTTGCGTGATGGCAATCCTGTTTAGTTGCACCAATCGTTCGCTTTGAACCAAACCCTGATGAATTAATACCGAATTAATGCTTTCCAGATTCGAAAGCACCACCAGTTGTTCAATAGTAGCCATATCTCTTATGTTTCCTTCTGCATCAGGATATTCTTTTCTCCACTGTGCGGCAGTTTTTCCAAACAATGCTACATTCAACATATCGGCTTCGTTGGCGTAAACAAATATAATTTGAGTTTTACTGAGTTCAGCAGGTATCAGGTTTTCTTTGATAGCATCGGTGTGAATATGGTAATTCACTTTTGCCAGAGTGCGTTGCAGATTCCATTCCAGTTTCAGCCTATCGTTTTCATCTTCTTTCAACCGCTGGAATTCTTTAATCAAATAGATTTTAAACGCAGCACTAATCCACATTCCAAATTCAAATGCAATATCAGGATGAGCGTAAGTGCCTCCATATCTGCCAGCGGTAGCTTTTAGTCCTATAGCCCTGGTTTTCTCTACCCATTGCTTTACACTGATTTTGTAGTTATTTAGCCCTGCCTGACTTTTAACTATGGCGAATTCGCCATAATTAAAATCTGGATTATAAACACTTTCCCAAATACCAAGAAATTCAACGGTATTGCGATTACGAAGCCAATCGGAAATAAAAAAATCCCCATCTTTGGCTGTAATCATGTCTGTTAAAGAAATTAAATCCTGTTTACCTTCGCTTAGGATGGTAATATTAGTTCCCTTTACATTAATAGTCTTTTTCTTTACCATATTGAATAATATAAATTGTACAGAATCCGGTATTATTAATTTCCCTCTTATAATGGATATAAATTCACGATTCCAAACCTGTTCGGCAGCGGTTCTTCGCTTCCGTATCTTCCGCGTTTAGAGATGATACCCACAGCATTTGTTTTCGTAATCCATTGTTTGGCAGATAATACAAAACCATTGCTTCCACTTTCATTTTTAATGTTACTGAATTCAGTAACATTAAAAAGCGGATTGTTCATTTTTTCCCATAACCCCATAAATTCAACGGTATATCTTGTGCTTAACCAGTGCGAAATAACCAGTCCCGTAGTTTCGGCATTTTTAAATCTGGCCATATCAGTAAGAGAAAGATAATCTTCATTATTTTGTGAAAAAACAATGATTTCCTTTTCTTCGATTTTTATAGTATTGTTCTTTGCCATATTGTATAATTAATTGTACCGAATCTGGTATAATTAGTTTCTTTGTTGACACCACGTTCGGCAGCCATTCCTACAGCTGCCGTTCTATTCCTAAAACCTCCCCCTTTTATTTCAATTATATCAATCCCCCAAATCAATCAAATCACAGTTCAGACATTTTCCTATCAAACGACCACTCCAAACTCCTAACTCATAACTCCCAACTTTAGGCACTTTAAGTACTTTAGGCACTCCAAACTATTTCTTCAAATCCTCAATCCCTATCCCCACTTCTCCATCCATACCATCACTCCCATTCCCAAAAAACAAATAAGGTTTATCTGGTGCTCCAAGTATTTCTCCACTTTTCACCAGATTAGCTCTCATTTCCAGCAACGATGCATCCTCCGGAATAACTTCAGGTGCCTTGGGAGTATCCTGCGTCCAATATCTCAGCCTCACATCTTTCAAACTCTTAATCAGGTAATTCTTACCAACCAAAATTGGGAAACCGGCTATTTTAATCTCACCATGCAAAACATTAATAACATAATCACCATCATTTGCCATCTCTTCCGCTGTCCTCCTGCTACCCTGATGATGCTTTTCACGTGCAAACTTATATAATGTATAAAAACTCGGATTTTTCCTCTTAAAAGCCTTAGCCGTATCATCCACCGTATCTGTCAGCCAGTTCAAAGCATCCGAAACCATACTATGCAACTCCTCCAAATCTTTTTTATGAACTTCCGTTCCTACGCGTGGTGTCTCAGCATCATTCGTAAAAGCAACCAGTTTATCATGCCAATCGGTCATATCATCCGCATCAAATCCATGGTCTTCCAAATCCGCATGCACCAAAACAGCCCTGTCATAAAGCGATTGGCACTTTGCAATCAATTCATTCTTAAGCAATCTATCTAATTGATAACCTTTAATCTTTGCAAAGCCATGCAATTCTGCATCATCGGTAGCCTTAGCCAACGAACGCATCGCAGCACATCCCCCATCAGTAATATCCACAAGACTGGCTTTCGAATCTTTTTTCAAGTCATATAAACCCCGGATACTAATTCCTGTAGCCTGCGCTTTTAGCTTAATCTCAATAAGTTTTCCATCCAGAGTCGTACCATGCAATACCATCTGTGGCACCAATGCAACTACCGTTGGATAACCATGCAGTATAGCTTGAACAATCAACAGTTCATTCACATTTTCATTCAATCTAACGTCCATAATTTTTTCCTCCTTAATTTTGTTTCTAAAAATAATTTCCAAATTTACTAATCTTTTTAATTCACCCAACCAAATATTTTTTCAAAAATCGTAAAAAAGCCATATCACATGCAATAATCTCTTAATATATAATATTTTAAAAAACCACCCTACCCGAAGATTTTTTTAAATATTTTCTCACCTAAATTATGTTTAGGCTAAAACCATTACCATTTAACAACTAAAACCCTTCCTGAAGCCCCCGTTCCATCAAATTCTGTTTGCATCATTAGCCACGACCTTCAGGTCGAAACATAATTAATCCATACATGACCTTTAGTCCAAATTAAAAAACATTCCGCCCAAAGTCAGCCCTAAAATCAAAAATCACTGTTGTCCGGTAAAAAATGGAAAAATCTATTGTAACACATCCTTATCAACACATTTTTTAATGTCGCCCCCAACGGGGCTTGATTTTTCTTTGCGTGCATTTTTCTACCATAATGTCGCCTCTACGAGGCTTCAAAAAGTACCGTAGGTACGACAGTGTGGTAGAAGAAACAATTAACAGTAGCCGTCAAGTGCCATAGGCACGACATTAATAGAAAACAAAATTTTCCCTGACAAAATTGAAAAAAATATTGTAATATTGCCTTGCTTTATCATTTCAGATGTAAACGGGTTCAATGGTAAGTCTGAAAAAAAATGATAATCGAATTTTTAGAAGCCACCATTATTTAATAATTGACTATTTTTGAAAACCATCTTTAAAATCGAAATCTTATGAAAAAAGTTTTTTTGCTCTTTATTTTGTTTGTTTTTTTGTATTCGTGCAAGGTTAATGCTCAGGTAGAATTTCATTATCTCCCGGGTTTCGGCACCTCACTTTTCGATATTAACAATTCGGGGCAGGCAGTATCAGGTTCAGGAGTGTATGATTTTATTGTTGACAGTATTACTCCAATGGACACCATAGCAGCATCATTGTCAGGAATAAACAACAATGGCGATTTGGTTGGAACCATGCCGTTAGATGTAAATGGAACGATAATTCAACAACCCGCATATAAACGAAGCGGGGTTTGGTATCCGTTTGGATATTTTCCCGGATATACAGATAGATCGGAAGAGCACACGTCTGAACTCCAGTCACCTGAAGCTATC
>CAYYQJ010000251.1:0-5220 GCA_964473775.1 uncultured Bacteroidales bacterium
ACAAATCTTTTCGCAGGCTCATCCAGAGAATATTCCCTCTATCATAATTTTGGCTTTTTCATTTCTACTAATAATGGGGCAACATGGGTTCAGGATTCAATTGGACTGCCAACGTCAAATAGAGTAATCGATATTTTAAGTGTTGGAAATGCGTTGTTTGTTACCATCCAAAAGATTTATCGTTCACTTGATCACGGCGCAACATGGACACCTTTTATGGATGGCATCGACACAACTTTTTATATGGGTGCACATGATATCTTCGAGAGCACATCCTATATCTATTGCGCCTTTGAAGCCAACAATAATAATTATGTGTACAGAATTAAAAAAAATGAAGCGATTTCTGTAAATGAAATCCAATCCAATAATCCTTCCTTCACACTTTACCCCAACCCCACCCAATCCACCATCAATATCGATTACAACCCTGCTTATGGTGAAGTATCCCTCGATATATACAACCTCATGGGTGCGCTGATTAAAACCTACACCCTAAACAGCTCACACAACAACATCAACATTGCCTTTTTAGCCAAAGGAATGTATTTCATAAAAATTAAAAACCAACAGTCAGTAAAGTGTCTGAAATTTGAAAAGATTTGAGATAATGGTTAATAGTTAATAGTTTAACTTACCTTTCCAGTCTCACGTCTTTCATCTTCCCTCTCCCGTCTTCCCTCTCCCGTCTCCCGTCTTCCCTCTCCCGTCTTCCGTCTTCTATCTTCGGTCTTCCATCTTCCCTCTCCCGTCTCCCGTCTTCCATCTTCCCTCTCCCATCTTCCCTCTCCCGTCTTCCGTCTTCCGTCCCCTCTTTTCCCCATTCTTTCGCGTGTCTATACATCAATTTCGCGTATCTTTACATCTATTTTGCGAGTATCACACATCCTTTTCTCTTATCGTGTCAGTCTTTTGCGGTTCTCTACTTTCATTTTGCGTATCTCTGTCAGTCTTTTGTCATACGTTATATAATTTTCGCGTCTCTTCCATATTTTTTCGCTACATGTTTATTCTCTTTTGCATCATCACACATCTGGTTTTTTCATTCTCTATATATGTTTTGCGACTTTTCCATGTTTTTTCGCAACATGTTTATTCAATTTTGCGACACTTCACATAAATTTTTCAGCATCTGATATCCATTTTTCACAGTCTGCGAATCCATTTTAAATATCACATCTCTCCATTTTCCTTTCTACAATAGATATTTTCCGTCTTCAAATTCCATTTATCATAACCCTCATCAAAATCTCAACATCACATCTTCTAAAAATAAAGCCTCTTCATTTCATCAAATATCGTCTCTACCCGTTTACATAATGCAGGTTTAATATTTTTTATCCTGTCAATATCATTTTCTTTCTACATCATTTTTGTTTTGAAATGTATTTTTTTATAATTTTGTCCTTCATTAAATCCTAAAACAAAACCATACTGTAGAACCAATAATATCAGATTATGAAACGTACTGATAAAGAAGCTAAACAAATGATGCTTGCCATGCATAGCATTTACAACAACCCCGATAATCATTTCGCATCTCTACGTAGCGGTTTCCACGAACCCATCAACTTATTTGAAGCCGAACTACATAAAATTATTGATGCCGAAACAAAAACCTCCCTTCCACTAAGAGGCATAAAAAAAGAAAAAGAAAAAAAATACGAACTTCTGGGTCTCGCACTCTTTCATATCGCCTCGGGTGCAAGTGCTTATGCAAGCTCGCCTTTAGTTCTCAATTATAATTTAAAAGCCAAGGTAGATTATCCCATTTCAACCATTTTATATCTGCCTTACAACAAAATGGACGCCTTTTCTCAAGGCATTATTGATACAATTTCGCCCATCATTTCCTTACTTCAACCTTATGGAGTGGTCGCTGCCGACCTCACCGATGCTATCAACAAGCGCGAAGCCTTTCTTGCTGTTGCCAAAAATCCACAAATAGCCAAAGGCGAACGCAAAATTCAAAACGCAAATATTCACCCTTTTATCGTCGAGGCAAAAAGAATATTAACCGAAATGTGCGACCCAATTGCAGGCACTCTTTTAAAAGACCATCCCGATTTATTCCAGCTTTGGTTTAATACGCGCAAAATCGACAGCTTTCCTTCAGGAACAACCATTGTGCACGGATTTGTTTATAAATCCAACGGAATAACTCCGGTTTATAATGCTACCATAACCTTCTCCGAACAGGGCCTTACAACAAAAACCTATTTAGATGGAAGTTATCGGATACCAAAATTCCCTCACGGCATAACCACAGCCATTGCTTCCTACGAATCCGTTTCTCAAAAATCCAAACCTTTCGAAGTAAAACTAGGCAAAACCGTAAAACAAAACTTCTTACTCGATATCTAGAAAAACCTTCCACCCACATAATTCTTGATACTTCTATTCTAATTTTTTCTATCTTTGATGTGATTTTTCGGAAGGTTTAATTTTAAAATTTGAGTATCATGAAAAAAATTCTCTTCTTCCTTTTCTTCTTAGGAAATATTTTAGCTTCCTTCTCTCAAACAAATGTTTATCATCCGTTTCCGGATTCTAATGCCATTTGGAGCGAATATCATCATGCTGATCAATATAGCGGACGACCATCGTTTTACTATAGAAATATCTTAGGAAACACTGATACAACGATTGTAAGCCAAACTTATCACAAATTATTTAAAAGCTTTATTGATACTGTTTTCGTGAACGATACCAGCATGCATTATTTAGGAGGCATCAGACAAAACAATAAAAAAATCTTTTACTTGCCAAAGGATTCATTAAATGAGTACCTACTATATGATTTTTCGCTACAAATAGGCGATACATTTCTAAACACTTATTCTTGGTTTTCCATGCTCTTTCATTTTAATCCTATTGAAAAATTATTACTATATAATGTTGACTCTATTAAAATTGAAAATGGTTCTTATAGAAAAACATTTCATTTTGCATATATTGTTGGTGGAGATACAGGTGCTCTTCCCGAATGCTGGATAGAAGGTATCGGTTGCAGCATGGGACTATTGTGTCAAATAGCCGGATTGCCTATTAATTCCGAATGGAATTCAATAGTGTGCTTTATTGATAATAATAACCAAATCCGCTATCAGGATGATTATTTCACTGAATGTTTTTCATATAATTCAGTAATAGAAACAAGTAACGAATTAAAGGCAATATCCATCTCCCCCAACCCCTTCTCCTCCTCCACCCAAATCACCCTCCCTCAAACCTACCATAATATTATTCTTTCAGTGTATGATATACAAGGCAAACTCGTATCCCAATATCATTATATTGATACAGATAAAATCATCCTCAACCGATACAAACTGAATAACGGAATGTATTTTTTAAAACTACTGTTGGATGAAAAGGGATTGGTAACTGGCAAGGTAATTATTAATGGTTGATTGGCTATGGGAGCAACTCTTAGTGCTTCTTGGTGTTCTTAGTGTCTTGGTGGTTTTATTATTTTTTCTATCTTTGATGTGATTTTTCGGAATGATTAATTTAAAAATTCGAGTATCATGAAAAAAGTTCTACTTATTTCTATTCTTATATCAATCAGCTATACAGGTTTTTCTCAATTAAATCCAATAAAGAATCTATCCTGGCATCAGTGGTATTCTATGCCTTATAATTTCTATACCTTACGATGGTCTGCCCCTGAAATTTCATTAACAGATACCTTAGTAGGGTACAATGTTTACAGAGATAATTCCTTTTACCGATTTTGCACCGACACCATCATAAATCATTCAATTCCACAAGACACAAGTTTTGGCGGAGAAAATTTTATTGACAATTTACCTTTAGGTTTTTATATTCATGTTACTGCGGTTTACAATAAAACCCATTTACAATCAACATATAACGACTCCATTCGATGTTTCGGCCAAATGGTTGGAATCGATAACATGATTACAGAAAAAAGTTTATCCATCTCCCCCAATCCCTTCTCCACCACCACCCAAATCACCCTCCCCCAAACCTACCATAATATCATTCTAACAATGTATGATATTCAGGGCAAACTCGTATCTCAAAATCAATATAATGATAAAGATAAAATCATCCTCCACCAAAACCAACTGAATAACGGAATGTATTTTTTAAAATTAGTAATGGATGAAAAGGAAGTTGTAACTAGCAAGATAATGGTTAATGATTAATGAGATAAGCAAAATTACTTTGTGAATCTTTGAGTTTCTTTGTGAATCTTTGTGTATAGTAATTACACGAAGTTGCACAAAGCTTACACAAAGAAAAAAACCTCTGTGTTCTCCGTGGCTCCGAGGTAAATTTTACCTTTAGCCCCTATAGCTAAATTGTCATTTGGCTTTGCCAGGATTTCTTAGTGTTCCTTTGTGTTCTCCGTGTCTTAGTGGTAAATTCCACCTTTAACTCCTATTCCACCACCATCTTCCTGCTCACCACCCTATCCGAAGTAATCAAACTAAAGAAATAAACGCCTGCCGACAATTGGTAACTCTCCGCATCAAACTTCCTGCGATATTTACCGGGTTTCAAAGCTTCATTATTAATTAAAACAGCCACTTCGCGACCATAAAAATCAAACACCTTCAGGCTCACCTTATCGGCCCTGCGCAATTTAAACGAAAAAATAGTACTGCCATTAAACGGATTGGGTGCATTCTGTTCCAGCAGCAAGCCGTTTTCCGATTCAGCATTCACTCCAAGATAGTTGGTATCAATCAATGCAGTCCATATCGACATCGCACCCATTTCGCAACGTGCCCAAATAGGCCGCACCACATTATTATAAGCCGAGATATTGGTATAATCCCCAAAAAAAACCGAAGAAACCGGAGTAAACGGGCTGGCACTAATTTTAAAATTGATGAAATTATCACCGCCATCTTTAGAAACCGCCATATACACATCCGTACGATTGTCGGTATAGGCACGGCGGTCGTAATACACAAAATACAGATAACCTGTTTTCTGATCCACACACATCCAGGTAAAAAACTGCGCATTCCCAGCCCCGTCATCGTTCACACGTTTGGGCAAACTCCAACTTTGTCCGCCATCCGTCGATTTTGCCAGCCACACATCGGGGTCGTTTGTTCCATTTCGATGGTCAACCCAATTGATATAAATGTTTCCACGATAAGGCCCCTGCGAAACATCGCAACAAGTAACAGGCAAACCATTGCTGCGATTGATGCCCGAAATCATAAAATCCCATCCACC
>CAYYQJ010000252.1:0-5209 GCA_964473775.1 uncultured Bacteroidales bacterium
AGATAGCTTCAGGTGACTGGAGTTCAGACGTGTGCTCTTCCGATCTCACAGGCATAATCATAAATTCCTGAAAATCGACACAATTATCGGCATGTGCGCCACCATTGATGATGTTCATCATAGGGATAGGCAAAGTGTTTGCATTGGTGCCGCCCACATAGCGAAACAATGGCAACCCCACATTGAGTGCGGCCGCTTTGGCACATGCCAGCGAAACACCCAAAATGGCATTAGCGCCAAGGTTTGATTTGTTGGGAGTTCCATCAATATCAATCATGGCCTGATCGATAACACCCTGCTCGGTAACCAGCATTCCCTTGAGTTCTTCTGAAAGAATTTTGTTGACGTTTTCAACGGCTTTTAATACGCCTTTGCCGTTATAAATACTTTTGTCGCCATCGCGAAGTTCCATTGCCTCATGCACCCCTGTAGATGCACCTGAAGGCACGGAAGCGGTTCCGATGATTCCTGTTTCGGTTAACACATCAACTTCCACTGTGGGATTGCCTCTTGAATCGAGAATCTGACGTGCATAAATACCAACTATACTGCTCATATTATTTATTATTTGTTGTGTAAAAAAATTTAATCTTAAAAAAAAAGGGATAAAGCGTTTGCACCCTTCATCCCTGTCATCACATGAAAATTAGTGTTTTATTCTTCTGTTTTAGTTTCAGAAGTTTCATCTGTTTCAGGTTCGTCAGAAACTTCAGGTTCCTGAACGTCTTCAGCAATCACTTCTTCCACTTTCTTATCCTCTACTACAGCTTTAGGAGCTACAGTTTTTTTCACTTCTTTTACCTCAACGGCTTGTTCAGTAGCTTTTTTAGAGCCCGAACCACGACGACTGCGTCCTGATTTAGCTGCTGCTTTAGCTGCTTTTTCGCCATTCATTAATTCGTTATAATCCACCAGTTCGATAATACACATTTCGGCATTGTCACCCAAACGGGTTCCGGTTTTCAAAATACGTGTATAACCACCGGGACGATCGGCTATTTTCTTTGAAACTTCTCTGAACAATTCACTTACCGCTTCTTTGTTTCCCAGATAACTGAAAACAGTACGGCGCGAATGAGTAGAATCATCTTTTGATTTAGTGATTAATGGTTCCACGTATACTCTTAATACTTTAGCTTTTGCAACAGTAGTTGAAATACGTTTGTGGAGTATGAGTGATGCTGCCATATTCGACAACATTGCACTACGGTGTGAGGCAGTTCTGCCTAACTTATTGATCTTATTGTTGTGTCTCATCTGATTTTAATCCTTATCTAATTTGTATTTGGTGATATTCATGCCGAACTGTAGATTTTTTGCTTTAACAAGGTCATCTAATTCGGATAATGATTTTTTGCCAAAGTTGCGGAACTTCAGTAAATCATTTTTATTGTAAGAAACCAATTGACCGATAGTTTCCACATCAGCAGCTTTCAGGCAATTTAATGCACGAACTGATAAATCCATATCCACCAATTTGGTTTTTAATAACTGACGCATGTGTAAAGAAGTTTCATCAAATTCTTCCACCACTGCTTTTTCTTCAATATCCATTGTGATTTTCTCGTCTGAGAAAAGCATAAAGTGATGAATCAGAATTTTAGCAGCTTCTTTTAATGCATCTTTAGGGTTGATAGAACCGTTGGTAGAAATTTCGAGAACCAATTTTTCGTAGTCAGTCTTTTGTTCAACACGATAATTTTCAATAATACTCTTTACATTACGAATAGGAGTAAAAATTGAATCGATCGCAATAGTACCAATAGAAGAATTAATAAGCTTATTATCTTCAGCAGGCACATAACCTCTACCTTTATCAATGGTAAGTTCCATAACCAATTTCACATCAGGTTCGAGATGACAAATGATGTCTTCAGTATTCAGCACCTGAAATCCTGATAAAAAAGAATTCATATCACCTGCTCTGAATTCATTTTTTCCTGAAATAGTAACAGTTACTCTTTCATTATTAACGTTATCAATTTGTCGTTTAAAACAAACTTTTTTCAAATTAAGGATAATTTCAGGAACATCTTCAAGCACACCTTTTATAGAAGAGAATTCCTGATCAACTCCTTCAATTCTTACATTAGTTACAGCAAAACCTTCTAAAGAGGATAATAAAATCCTGCGAAGCGAATTGCCAATAGTTGTACCATAACCAGGTTCGAGCGGACGAAACTCGAATTTTCCGAAGAAATCGTCCAACTCAAGAATTACAACTTTGTCGGGTTTTTGAAAAGATAAAATTGACATATTATTAATTTCCAATAAATATAAAAGAGACTATTTAGAATACAATTCGACGATAAGTTGTTCATTGATATTTTCAGGAATCTGATCTCTTTCCGGAAAACTCATAAACTTACCCGACATTTTTTCCTGATCCCATTCAAGCCAGTTAAAACGGTTTGAATGTCTCAGTAATGAATCAGTAATAATTTCAAGCGATTTTGATTTTTCTCTAACAGTAATTACATCATTAGGTTTAAGACTATATGAAGGAATATTAACCACTTGACCGTTAACTTCAATATGACCATGAGAAACTAACTGACGGGCACCATTACGTGTAGGAGAAATGCTAAAACGAAAAACCACATTATCCAAACGTGCTTCAATAAGTTGTAAAAGAACTTCACCAGTTACACCATGTTTCCGACTTGCTCTTTCAAAAGTAATTTTAAATTGTTTTTCAAGCATTCCATAAGTATACTTAGCTTTTTGCTTTTCCTGCAACTGAACTCCGTATTCTGATTGTTTTTTTCTTCTTTTAGAGGAACCATGTTGTCCCGGGGGGAAATTCCTTTTTTCAAAAGATTTATCAGGACCAAAGATAGCGTCTTTGAATTTTCTTGCGATCCTCGTTTTTGGACCAATATATCTTGCCATATCTTTATTATATTATTGGATAAATTAAACTCTTCTTCTTTTTGGTGGACGACAACCATTATGTGGCATTGGAGTAACGTCAACAATTTCGGTTACTTCGATGCCTGCAGCATTCAAAGATCTGATAGCAGATTCTCTACCAGCACCAGGGCCTTTTACATAAACTTTTACTTTACGTAACCCATAATCATAACCGACTTTAGCGCAATCGCCAGCCGCCATTTGTCCCGCATAAGGGGTATTTTTTTTAGAACCTTTAAACCCCATTTTACCAGCTGATGACCAGGAAATAACCTGCCCGTTTAAGTTAGTCAGCGAAATAATAATGTTGTTGAACGATGCAAAGACATAAGCTTTTCCGATTGGATCAACCTTAACAACCCTTTTCTTTGCAGATTTAGCAGAAGTTTTTGCCATAATTTTATACTAGGTTTTCTATTATTTATTATATTAAATTCAATCTTAACCCTTAGTTGCTTTTTTCTTATTAGCAACAGTTTTTCTCTTTCCTTTACGGGTACGGGCATTGTTTTTTGTACTTTGTCCTCTGGTAGGTAATCCGGCACGATGACGAACTCCTCTGTAGCAACCGATATCCATCAATCGCTTGATGTTCATCTGAACTTCAGACCTGAGATTTCCTTCCACCTTAAATTTCTCGGTGATAATATTACGAATTTTTGTAAGCTCGTCATCCGACCAATCACTTACTTTTTTATTAGGGTCAATTTCGGCTTCTAATAAAATCTTAGTAGCTGAACTGGCACCAAGTCCGTAAATATAAGTTAATCCGATAACACCTCTTTTGTTTTTTGGTAGGTCAATACCTGCAATTCTTGCCATAGTTTACTATTTATTATTGTTCAAAAATTAACCCTGTCTTTGTTTGTATTTAGGGTTCTTTTTATTGATAACATAAACCCTTCCGTTTCGTCTGATAATTTTGCAATCAGGGGTTCTTTTTTTAATTGATACTCGAACTTTCATCGTCTCTTATTTATATCTGAATGTTATTCTTCCTTTAGTTAAATCATAAGGCGAAATTTCAACACGAACCTTATCGCCAGGTAATATTTTAATATAATGCATCCGCATCTTGCCAGAAATATGAGCTATGATAACGTGCCCATTTTCTAATTCAACCCTAAACATAGCATTGCCCAGAGATTCCAGTACAGTACCATCTTGTTGAATTGAACTTTGTTTTGACATATTTTATTTCTTAAAAAATTACTTTAATATTATTGTTTATTACGTTTTCTATATATTCGAATGTTGATAAAACTTCACTCTTGCCTTTTCTGACAACCACCGCATGTTCAAAATGTGCTGAAGGTTTTCCATCTTTGGTTCTGATAGTCCAACCATCCTTTTCCTGCAAAATATCCTTTCGTCCAAAATTAATCATTGGTTCAATACAAATTACCAAACCTTCAGAAAGTTTTGCACCGGAACCTTTAGATCCATAATTTGGCACCTGAGGTTCTTCGTGCAATTTACGTCCCAAACCATGACCAACCAATTCGCGAACTACAGAATACCCTCTTCTTTCTACATGACATTGAACAGCATGTCCAATATCTCCAACCCTATTACCAGCAACAGCCATTTCAATTCCTTTATACAAGGATTCCTTAGTTATAGCCAACAATTCATTCACCTCAGGCAAGATTTCTCCAACAGCAAAAGTATAGGCTGAATCACCATAATAACCTTTCAAAATTACTCCACAATCAATAGATACAATATCTCCATCCACAATTTCCCGATTTCCAGGAATTCCATGTACTACCTGATCGTTAATTGAAACACATAAGGTGGCATTATATCCCTTATAATTTTTAAAACCAGGGATCGCATTATTTGAAGTAATATAATCTTCGGCTATCTTATCTAAAAACTTGGTTGTTACACCGGCTTTCAGATAATTAGCCACTTCAGCTAAAGTTTTTCCAACAAGCAAAGAACTATTTCTAATCAACTCAATTTCTTCTTCTGATTTCAGATGTATCATCTCTGAAACTCTTAATAGTTACATCGACTGATTAAAACCAGTCGAGGATCTACCCTTAATTCGACCTGACTTAGTCAAACCGTCGTAATGACGCATCAATAAATAACTTTCAATTTGTTGCAAAGTATCTAAAACAACACCAACTAAAATCAATAAAGAAGTACCTCCGAAAAACTGTGCAAATTGTGAGTTAACACCCATCATACGCACAAGAGCCGGCATTATTGCAACAAAAGCTAAAAACATTGAACCTGGTAAAGTTATTCTAGACATAGATCGGAAGAGCACACGTCTGAACTCCAG
>CAYYQJ010000253.1:0-5200 GCA_964473775.1 uncultured Bacteroidales bacterium
GTTTCAGCGTGCCGAAGGCCGGGTTTTCCTTCAGGCGGATAAAGGCATCCACCAAATAAGATTGTTCCGAACTACCCGTTCCGGTGATTCCTAACACAGGAACAGAAGATGCCTCTGCTTTTTTATCAATAACAGAAAGAGTATCGGCAATAGTTTCCGGAAAATTTTCAACTGCAGAAATCATTTTAGATATGGCTTTATAATCCCGTTGTTCGATTTCTTCAATTGAACTGATTTTTTCATTGCCCCGTGGAAAATCTGATTTTTCCATCACATCATTTATCATACCTTGCAGACCCATTTCGCGGCCATCATCAGGCGAATAAATTTTAGTAATGCCATAAGCTTCCAGTTCACTGATTTCGTCAGGCAAAATAACACCGCCACCTCCACCAAATATTTTTATATCGCCAAAACCTTTTTCGCGCAATTGATCGAGCATATATTTAAAAAATTCGATATGTCCGCCCTGATAAGAAGTTACTGCGATGGCCTGAACATCTTCCTGTACAGCACAATCAACTATTTCCTGCACCGATCGATTATGCCCCAAATGTATCACTTCGGCCCCTGTAGATTGAATGATACGACGCATAACATTGATGGAAGCATCATGCCCGTCGAACAGCGAAGCGGCAGTAACAATTCTGATATGATTTTTCGGCTTATAAGTGTTGACAATTATCATGTATTGAAAGTTTAGATTGATTTTTTAATAACAAAAATTAGTCTTGAAATGGAAGCGCAAAAGTAAGCAATTTTGTGATTAGAAAGTACATTAATGCATGATTATATATCGATAGACATTGGAGATTCCTCATAAAATTGAATGATACAATATAAGGTTGAATAGGTTTTAAGGGATGATAGAGAATGTTAATAGATGTTAAATCTAAAAAAAATAAAAAGCGTTCAAATTATTGTCTATATTTGCTACGAATTTTTTATA
Source organism: uncultured Bacteroidales bacterium (assembly GCA_964473775.1). Lineage (GTDB taxonomy): Bacteria > Bacteroidota > Bacteroidia > Bacteroidales > CAIWKO01 > CAIWKO01. Next base: position 950 of record CAYYQJ010000253.1, read on the forward strand.
AAAAAACAAATCTTTACAGTATGGATTATAAGATTTTAGTAATAAATCCCGGTTCAACAACAACCAAAATTGCGGTATTTAGTAACCGTTCTCAAATATTTATGATTGGAGTTAAACACGAACAAAGGGTTCTTGCAACCTTTGAATGCATAGCCGACCAGTACGAATATAGAAAAAGTATGGTCAAAGACGAACTGATAAAAGCAGGGATTGATATCAATAAAATCAATCTTATTGTTTGTCGTGGAGGTTTGTTAAAACCAATTCCCGGTGGTGCATATAAAGTGAATGAAGCCATGATTCGCGACATCCGAAACCCTATGGGCGAGCATGAATCCAATCTTGGAGGCTTGATAGCTTTTGCATTGGCTCAGGAAATAGGCCCGCATGTTGAAGCTATTATTGTTGATCCAACCTGTATTGACGAAATGGAAGAAATTGCCCGCATTTCTGGTATGCCCGAGCTTCCGCGAAAGAGTTTCCTTCATGCACTGAATCAAAGAGCTGCTGGACGAAAATATGCTTTGGAGATTGGCAAAAAATATGAAGATATTAATGTAATTGTGGTTCACATGGGAGGAGGCATTTCTGTCGGAGCGCATCAAAGAGGCAGAATAATTGATGTAAACAATGGCTTGAATGGTGATGGCCCCATGTCTCCCGAAAGAAGCGGAGGTTTGCCAGTTGGCCAGTTAGTTGATATGTGTTTTTCAGGGCAATATACAAAGGCCGAAATTTGTAAGAAGATTAAGGGAAAAGGAGGTTTAACCGCTTATCTGGGTACTTGCGATGCAATGGAAATAGAAAAAAGAATTGCCGAAGGAGATGAGTATGCGAAATTGGTTTATTCGGCACTGCCTTATCAGGTTGCCAAAGAAATAGGTGCTTTAAGTACCGTATTGAAAGGTGATGTGAATGCAATAATTTTAACAGGCGGATTGGCTTATAGCAATATGATTGTAGATGCCATCACCGAAAGGGTCATCCATTTGGCTCCTGTGAAAATATATCCAGGAGAAAACGAAATGGAAGCAATGGCCATGAATGGTTTTATGGCCTTGAATAATGAACTTGAAGTAAAACAGTATGTTTAATTCTAAAATCAAAATAAAATGAATTATGAAATTTTAAAACTCGAAGTAAATAACAATATAGCCATTGTTACCATCAGTCGTCCGAATGCTATGAATGCTTTGAATACTAGGTTTTTTATGGAGATGGACCAAATGATACTTGACGTTTCTGAAAATAAGGATATCAGAGTTATGATAATTACTGGTGAAGGAAAAGCGTTTGTAGCCGGAGCCGATATTTCAGAAATGGTTGATATGAACAGCGAAGAGGGAAGTAACTTTTCAAGAGTTGGTCAAAACACTTTTAGTAGTCTCGAAAAGATGGAAATCCCTGTTATTGCTGCCATCAATGGTTTTGCATTGGGCGGAGGCTGCGAATTGGCTATGGGCTGTGATTTTCGTATTGCCAGCACTTTAGCTAAATTTGGTCAGCCAGAGGTGAATCTGGGACTCATCCCTGGTTATGCGGCAACCCAAAGACTTCCCCGACTGGTAGGACTATCTAATGCTTTATATTTATTGTGTACCGCCGATATGATAAATGCCGAAGATGCGTTACGTATGGGATTGGTTCAAAAAGTTGTTGAACCTGATCAGCTATTGACTGAAGCCATTGCAATGGCTACTAAAATTGCTTCCAAAGGGCCTTTGGCTGTTCGGAAAATTAAAAAGGTAACACGTGCAGGAATGCATACCGATTTTATAAGCGGTAGTGAGTTGGAGTCAAAAGAATTTGGTTCTCTTTTCGGAAATGAAGGTGCTGAAGGAATGAGAGCATTTTTAGAAAAAAGAAAGCCGGTGTGGTAATTACAACTTGATAGTTAATAATTAATAAACACCATCAAACAATTTTAAAAGTAAATCAATTATAAAAAAAGATAAATTATTATGAATTATACCGAAAAACTTCAAAATGTAACAGTATTAGGTGCTGCCGGAAAGATGGGCAGTGGTATCCTATTACTTACAGCCATTGAAATGGCTGATTTGAGCTTGAAACCTGAGAACAAAGATAAATTGTTTATTCTTTATGCGATGGATATCAGTCAGAAAGGACTCACAGGATTGATGAAATACATTCATGGTCAAGTGGTAAAAGCCGCTGAAAAAAAAGTGGTTGCTTTACGCAGCATTTATTCAAATCGCCATGACCTTATTGAAAATAGTGAAATCATTGATCAATATGTAAAAGATGTGATGAGTATCATCCGTCCTGTTACAACCATTGAATCAGCTTATGAGTCAAATATTGTATTTGAAGCAGCTAGTGAAAACCCTGATTTGAAAATAAAGATGTTTTCCCAAATCAATCAAAACAATGTTAATAAACCATGGTTCTTTACAAACACTTCGTCTATACCAATAGGTTATCTTGATAAAGAAGCTGGGTTGGAAGGCAGGGTTTTGGGAGTTCATTTTTATAATCCTCCTGCTGTTCAGAAACTGGTAGAAGTTATCAAAACTGATAACACCAATCCTGAATTGCCAGAATTTGCTACAATGTTTATTAAGAGTCTTAGAAAAATAGAAGTTCCATCTTACGATTTTGCAGGATTTATTGGAAACGGACATTTTATGAGAGATGCTTTATATGGTATGAGTGAAGCCATGAAACTTACGGATCAAATGTCGTTTGTTGAAGCTGTTTATTGCATAAACAAAGTTACACAGGATTATCTGATTCGTCCTATGGGAATTTTTCAGTTGATTGATTATGTTGGTATAGACGTTTGTCAATACATTATGAAAGTGATGAAACCTTATGTTAATGACGAGGATATTCATAGCCCGTTACTTGACCGCTTTATGTATATTAGTGTTAAAGGTGGTCAAAACTCAGATGGTTCTCAAAAAGATGGCTTCCTGAAATATGAAAAAGGCCGTGTAGCCGGAATTTATGATCCTGATAAAAAAATATATGTTGCCATAGCTGATATTGCAGCAAATTGTGATGCTGCTTTGGGTGCTTTACCAGTTTCAATTAAACCATGGAAAGCTGTTGTTGGTGATCCTAAAAAGGATGAAGTGTTTAAACAATATTTTGAAGAGTTGAAATCTATGTCAACACCAGGAGCCAAATTAGCTACAGCCTATGCAAAAAAATCAAAAGAGATAGGTTTGAAGTTAGTGGCTGATAAAGTTGCTTTTGCCGAAAAGGATGTGAACACAGTATTGCTCACAGGATTTTTCCATGCATACGGACCAATTAATGATTATATTAATTAAAAAATTCTAAAAATTACTACAATGTCAAAAATAAGAAGAAAAATATATTTGGTTGCCGGTTACAATACCATATCGATGGGAACCGGTCGTAAAGAGTTCAATCCTAAAAAAGAACGCCCCGGATTGGAAGAATATCTGATGGAAGCAGGTCAGGGTGTTCTTAAACAGATAGGTGGAGCTAAAAATGTTGACGAATGTGTTGTCGGAAATTTTATTGGTGCACGTTTCAACAAACAAGCAAATATGGCAGGTTTTTTCCCTTTCATTGATGAGGGATTAAAATATAAACCCTGTATCAGAGTGGAAGGTGCCTGCGGAACCGGTGCCCTTGCTTTGGTTAGTGGTATAAAATCAGTTTTGGCCGAAACAGCCGAAGTTGTATTGGTATTGGGTGTTGAAGTTCAAAATACAGTTAAAGCCATCTATGGTGCTGATATACTTGCAGCAGCAGGATGGGCCAAAGAAAGAAAAGAGGGTCATGCTTATTTCTTTCCTGGTAAATTCAGCGATAGGGCCGGGGTTTATTATGATAAATTCGGGAAAGAAAAAACCCGTAAAGCCATGGCAAAATGGTTTGTAAACGCCATGGAAAGTGCGCGTTTGTGTCCTACAGCTCAGGAGTATCATAATAATTCAAAAGATCTTGAAGCTCTTGGCATGATGGCTCCTAATCCAAAAGGTTTTGTGGATCATCTGAATGTTTTCGATTGTTCAAAGGTTTCGGACGGTGCTTCAGGTATAGCTATTGTATCTGAAGAAGGTTTGAAAAGATGTGGAATCTCTATAAACGATGCTATTGAAGTTAAAGGATTTGGACAGGCAGAAAACGATATTACCAAACCACCTGCAGATCCAACGGTTTTAGATACTACTGCGGCTGCAGTTAAGAGTGCTTTGCAAATGGCAGGAGATCGGAAGAGCACACGTCTGAACTCCAGTCACCTGAAGCTAT
>CAYYQJ010000254.1:0-3008 GCA_964473775.1 uncultured Bacteroidales bacterium
AGATAGCTTCAGGTGACTGGAGTTCAGACGTGTGCTCTTCCGATCTCATTTAACGCAGGTGTAGTATTGAGAACCAATGTTTTCTTTGGATGAACATAAATGTCAAATGCCAGATTTTTAAAGTTATTGTGTGTCACCCTGCCGTCCATAATGGCAGTATCTGCATAAGGTTGGTCAATCAGCACCACATTCATAAAATTGAATTCGTTTTTCGTAATCTTCAAACTATCATAAGCCAAAGCATAGGTTGTGTTCAGATAGTTGATATGAACAAAAGTGCGTACTAATTTTACAACGCCTGCAAGTTCAGGATTAGCATTTGTCCCTGTGAGCTTTAGCTGACCATAAGCAGTCCCATTCACAATGGTTGCAAAACTTGAAATATACCTCGATAACGTTTTCAACCTCAGGTTATCCAAATCAATAGTAAGGTCGAAATTCTGATTTTTGTTAGTAGGGTAGTAGTAGCCTGCCACATTCAGTGGGGTGCTGATACCAATGCTTCCCACATAATTAATCACAGCTTTCACATTGATACCCTTCATTTTCGAATCCCATTTGGTCTGGATTATTGCATCACCCAATTTATCATGATTAAATCCGAAATCCTTGATTTTCATATCGGCGTAAAAAGCAGGATTGTCGTATAAAGAGGAAGCATAAAAATTACCCGAAATAATGCCATCCATATCAAATTCCATGGCATTGGTCAAATAATCGAAGCTCGATGCATTAAATGTTTCAAATTGTACCGAAAATATATCTGCCGGATTGTGCGAAATGTCCCCGTTAATACTAATGTTCTGCTTGTTATTAGAAAACGCAATATTATGAAAAGATATCCTCGAACTATCGAAAACAATGTTCCCCATTGGATTAAAATTCCACGTTGAGTCATTCAACACCAGATTGGAAGGCCTAAAACCAATGATAGTCTGATGGTTTTTATAAAAATAGGTGTAGAGATTCAGTTCAGCCAGGTTCTTATAATTCCGGCCTTTATTGTCCCAGGCAATCCGCGAATACAAACTATCATTTTTCTCAAAAGTATTGAATTTGAAATTCCCCATCCACACACTATCACTGATTTTCAGCGAATCGGCAGTCAAATCAAAATGAATATCCTTTTCATCAGCCTCCATATTCATATTGCAATTGATAAGTCTTTTTCCATACATATTGATGAGAGAGGAAGTTGTGTTTACCACGGCAGTGTTTCGAAGCGAATTAAAATTCCCTTTAATGGTTGAATTGCCTGATATTTTCGATTTCGGAATAAAATAATTGATAACAGGGGAGGCGTTGTAAAGTTTTATATCAAAATCGAATTCTTGCCTGGCAATGGTTTTGTTGATAGTGTCGAGGGCAAGGTCTATGTTCGGAAGATAAAATAAAACGAAACGCTTAAAAGAGTTGGGAAGCTCCCTAAAAACAAAGAATCCTTTGAAGATTGCGTCAATATAATCCGACTTCAAGTCGAAGGTGCGATAACCTATAGTATTAGTATGGGTTTCAAGCGATAAAGATTTCAAATTAAAAACTCTGTCATTTTGGCTGATTTGTGCATTCTCCACAAAAACAGCTCCTTCCAGTTGATCGATATTCTTCCCTGTGAAGTTCAGTTTTAATATTCCGCTAAATTCCGAGATAGAATCTTTTGTCAATAAATTCAGATTTTTAAGGTTTGAATATCTGATATTTGACTTGAAATTATAACCGGGAATGGTATCACTTAAGTCAGCTACCCCATTAAAGTCCATTTTCAGATTCTTATCATTGATGTTAAGTCTGCCTGTATAAACCATTTGGTCGAGCCCACCATTAATCTCAATGCCTGAATATGAGTACTTATTAAACTCAATTAAGTCCATAAGTCCGTTCACTTTAAAAGAAGCTGTTTTAGCAGTCAATCCCGACCCTACGATCTGCGCATCTATACTCATTTTGCCCACTATATCAGAGGCGTCCAGCAGTTTGCCTATATCTAGTCCGGCTGTTTTTACTTTTCCGTTATAAGAAATCTTACCATCCGTATTGCTGACATTGATATCAGTAGAAGCTGAGCCAATATCCGAATTGATATTACTAAACGCAACAAAATTAGAGTAAAACCCCGTAAACTTACCTTTAACCTGCACTTTACCAAGTCGTTTTAATAGCTCAGGAACTGCCAATTGTGTCACTTTATAATCAGCAGCCGGAACCACTATCTGATTCAATTCATCTACACTCGACGTTAGTTTTCTGATGTTTAAGTTGATATAAGTTTCTTTAATGTTTGGCAACCCATTCATAGTAACATCCGCATCCAGTGAAGTCAGATTCTTATAATGTAGCTTAAAATTATTGACCTTTAGGTTATTAACTGTTCCTTTCACTTTGCTCGACGAGAATAGTATCTTATCGTCCATTTCCTTCAACTCTCTGGCAAAAAAGCCGATATCAATGAAATTGAAAGCAGTTTTTCTTATTTCAGAATTGATTTTTACCTTGTTTAAGAAGTCATCAAAGTCATCAAAGCTCAAATACGAAAACTTTAAATCCAGACTTAAGTTAGAATTAGGGGTTTTAATCAGGAGATTATTAACAATAATATTCCTGTTCGACACCACAGCATTACCTGAAAACCTGCTTAAGGTAAAACCGCTTTTTTCATTTAACGACAGGCTTTTAATATTTGCGGAAACTGAATCTTTAATAATGGCAACCTCCTCCATTTCTATGTTGATTTTTTGCACATCCACATCCATAAAATCAATCACCCCATTGTTCAAATGATTCATATTATCACTCCTAAACGAAAACCCTGAATTAAAAATACTAAGTTTATCCACACTAATTTTCAATGGATATTCTGTTTTAGTTTTCGATGGAGTGGTGTCGGTAACAAACAGCGAAACAAAATTTCCAATGTTGAGTTTTTTGTCGTGTTTATATCTTCTCAGGTTGAAATAAGTATTTTCTATCGAAACTTCTTTTATCGCAAAGTAATTGGTTTTAAGATCATA
>CAYYQJ010000254.1:3108-5198 GCA_964473775.1 uncultured Bacteroidales bacterium
AAGTATTTTCTATCGAAACTTCTTTTATCGCAAAGTAATTGGTTTTAAGATCATAGTCTTTCAAATTCAGGTGAATCTTTCCCGATTTCAGTAAAATGTTCTTATGATTATCCTCAATGTAAATGTCTTTCAGTTCAACATTAAGAAAAAATCTGATATCAATTTGTCCGATAGAAATGCGGGTGTGATAATTTTCTGTAAGATAAGCAGAAACTTTTCGACCTAAATACGACTGTACAATATTGCTTTGCAGCACAATATAAAAACTTGCCGGTAAAACAAACACAACGGCATAAACAATAATCAGTATTTTATATAGTTTTTTGATAATTTTGTGCCTTATTTTTGTTTCATGAGTTGTTTTATTCTTGGTATTGAATCGTCTTGCGACGATACTTCTGCTGCTGTTGTTGATGGCAATGTATTATTATCTAATGTTATTGCCAATCAAGACATTCACAAGGATTTTGGGGGTGTAGTTCCTGAGTATGCTTCGCGTGCTCATCAGGTCAACATTGTTCCCGTAATTTCCCGTGCTTTGTCGCAAGCAAAGGTACAAAAAAACCAAATACATGCAATTGCATTCACTCGCGGGCCCGGTTTATTAGGTTCTTTGTTGGTAGGTACTTCATTTGCAAAGGCTATGGCTTTGTCTTTGAATATCCCATTAATCGAAGTTGACCATCTTCAGGCTCATATTTTATCTCATTTTATTGTCGAAAAAGACGAAAATAAGCAACTTCCTCAATTCCCTTTTTTATGTTTGTTGGTTTCCGGTGGGCACACCATGATTGTTTTAGTCAAAAATCATGCAACTTTTACAATTATTGGCAATACAATTGACGATGCTGCTGGCGAAGCTTTCGATAAAGCCGCAAAGATTCTGGGCTTACCCTATCCCGGAGGTCAGCTAATTGATTTAAACGCCAAATCAGGCGATCCATTAAAATTCTCCTTCCCTCTGCCCAAAGCTGGTGCATTGGATTTTAGTTTTTCAGGATTAAAAACTTCATTTTTATATTTCATTCGCGACAATCTCATTCAAAATCCTGATTTCATTTCCCAAAATTTACCCGATCTTTGTGCTTCTATTCAGCATACTATCGTAAAAATTCTGATAAAAAAACTTATTCTTGCATCAAACCAAACCGGAATCAAACACATAGCCATTTCGGGCGGGGTTTCCGCCAATTCATGCCTTAAACGAACATTAACCGAAGAAGCAAAAAACCAAAATTGGACTGTTTTTATTCCTAAACCCAAATTCAGCACCGATAATGCCGCAATGGTGGCCATTGCTGGATATTATAAATATCTGAATCAGGAATTCGCCCCTCAAAACATTACACCTTACACGCGCAATCAATTGTAATACTAAAGTAAAAATATCACATCAATGAAAAACTCAATTCTCTATTTGTCAATTATAACACTCATCTTGTTGTCCGCATGTACAAATGAAAAATCAAAAATAGTTTCTGAGCCTGGTGCTACCGAAATTTCAAGCGATTTGGAAAATATCTCATGGATGAACCAATATACCCTGGTTAAAGAGGTGGCACATTCGGGTCGATTCTCAAGTAAAGTCGATTCCATCAACCGTTTCAGCTTTGGATTTTCCAATACTTTTATGCACATCAGCGACACCCTGCCCTTGAGTGTTGATGTAAGTGCATGGATTTACTATTCTCAAAAAGACATAAACAACAGTTTGGTTTTGAGTATAGATTCCTCAGGTAATAATATTTACTATAAAGGAATCCCTCTCACTGATTCCATCAAAGCCATAAACACCTGGCAGCAAATCAAAACCACTTTTGAACTTCCGAAGCGCATCTTACCCAGCGAACTCTTAAAAATTTATGTTTGGAACAATGATAAAAATCCTTTTTATGTGGATGATTTGAAATTGATATTTCGCAATAGATAGCCTAACCAAAAACCTATCCTTTTTCAAAACAATGTGCTTTTATTGGCAAATCATGAACGACGAGTAAGGTAGTATTGAGGTGGCGCAAGGTAGTAAAATGGGGGAGTAAGGTCGTCACGAGGTGGCGTAAGGTAGTAAAATGGTGGCGTAAGGTCGTCAC
>CAYYQJ010000255.1:0-5195 GCA_964473775.1 uncultured Bacteroidales bacterium
CAAAGTTTAATTTTATCAGAAACAAAAAAATGACTTTATAAGGAGCGACTAATTAGGTTGTCAAAAATATTTCTTTTCATAAAATTTCTGTTAAAACGATAAGTGTACTCATCTATGTATGCTTGTAAATATTCAGCGTGATGGTGCATTCCTCTTAACCATCCTTTAAAACCCATTATAACGCGATGTACATCAGGAAAATTCTCTCCTTTTTTCCCATATAAACATTTTCTGAAATCTAGGCTACAACTTCCCGGTCATCCAGATTTTCCATATGTTTAATAATCAAAGCTCCAATGACTATCCGGGGGTTAATAGGCTTAGGCCCCATTCCACTCACACCAACATGTTTTACGTAAATTGGGCTAAGGTCATCCCATGGTATCAATTTGGCTAGTATAACCCATCTGTTGTCAGCACTCAGGTGTTGCTCGAATGGAGTCTCAAATCCAACTATAGTCAATTGATTCGGGCTGATGTAGGTTGGTTTAGGTGCAAGCTTTTCACGGTGTTATCCCATTTTATTTGCAGTTTAATACACAAAATTACACCTTTTCTCTTTTAGTCTGTGTTGGTTGCGAATTTTTCAGCAACCCCTACTTAACCCAGCATAGAAACCAACTGAGCTACTCTTTGAGAGTAACCAAATTCGTTATCATACCATGAAATAACTTTTACCATATTTCCGCCCATCACCTGAGTTAGTTTTGAATCGAAAATAGATGAATGAGAGTTGCCAACGATATCAATACTAACAATAGGATCGGTGCAATATTCAAGAATGCCTTTCATAGGACCTTCGGCGGCTTTTTTCATGGCTTCATTAATTTCTTCTTTGGTGGTTTCGCGATTCAGTTCACAGGTTAAATCAACTACAGAACCATCGGGTGTAGGAACGCGCATGGCCAATCCATCGAGTTTGCCATCTAATTCAGGGATTACCAATCCAATGGCTTTGGCAGCGCCTGTGCTGGTAGGAATGATTGATACGGCAGCGGCACGTGCCCTGCGTAAATCTTTGTGAGGTGCATCGAGAATGATCTGGTCGTTGGTATAAGAGTGAATGGTGTTCATCAATCCTCTTTTTATTCCAAAATTATCATTCAATACTTTAGCAATAGGAGCCAAACAATTGGTGGTGCAGGATGCATTGCTGAGGATGCGGTCTTCGGGGCGTAAATCCTGATTATTTACTCCAAGAACAATGGTGCGATCGACGTCGGTTTTGCTGTCGGCAGGCACGGTGAGTACGATTTTTTTAGCTCCTGCGTCGAGATGCAATTGTAATTTTTCGCGTTTGCGAAAAACTCCTGTAGCTTCAACCACAACATCTACTTCTAATTTTCCCCATGGCAACATGGAAGGATCTTTTTCGGCAAAAACCCTGTATTTTTTATAATCCACTACTATTCCATCCAATTCGGCTTTTACATCGCCGGGATAACGTCCGTGAACAGAATCATATTTTAGTAAATGTGCCAGGGTTTTAGCATCAGTTAAATCGTTTATAGCAACTACTTCAATGTTTTCGTAGCCTTGTAATGCACGAAAAGTAAGACGACCTATGCGTCCGAATCCGTTGATAGCAACTTTTATTTTTGTCATATTCTGTAAGTATTAAGTTTTTTGCAAAAATAAGAAATATTTTGCTTCAACTTAAAATAAAGGGATTTTAATCTTATGTATCCAATGATGTATTTACCTGAATAAGGTAACGGTGCCCTTTACTTCATGTTTGATGTTTTGGGTATCCATGAAGTTTATTCTATACACATAGGTGCCTTCGGGAGCAGCTGTTTTATTGGTTTTACCATCCCAACATTGGTCCATATCGTTCGAATAATAAATGCGTTGTCCCCATCGGTTATAAATTACTATGGTATAATTTTCTTTTGAAATACCAAACCCCTTGGCACAAAAGCTTTGGTTTTTATCGTCGCCATTGGGGGTGAAAGCATTGGGCACATAAATAGAATAGGTAGGCTCGATGCGTATGGTTTTTGATGCGGTATCGGTACAACCATGTTCGGTAGTAACAATCAGCGATACAACATAAGAACCTGTATCTTCCATATACTGGTAGTTATAATAATAATCGAATTCGGAATAGTTGTGATGGGTGTTTTGCTGAGTATCATCATAGCCATCACCAAAACTCCAATACCATTGAACGGGACTCCCTAAAGAGATATCATAAAAATGGAAAATAGGATCAAGTATGGTGGTTGAATTTTCGGGTGAAGTATTAAACATGGCTAAGGGCAGTGGGTAAGCAACCACATAACCTGTTATTTGAAGCGAAGCCGACAGGCCACCGGGGTTGGTTACAGATAGTGTGATATTATAGGTTCCATCATGGGTAAACCAACCTATGGGGTTTTGGTCATAAGAAAAAGTTCCGTTTCCGAAATCCCAATAGTAGGTGCTTCCGGGTATTGTTTTGGTTGAATTATCATAAAACTGAACCATCAAGGGGACACAGCCTTCGAGAGGTTCGCCCCAAAAATCAGGTTCGGGATATACCGGAATTACGATTACGGTGGTTATTGCCGTATTTTGGCAGCCGTTGGTATCGGTAGCCGTAACCATATAGGCAGTGGTGTTGGGAGGAGTTACAGTTGCACAAGCATTGTTTGACTGGCTCAATAAAGTTGGATCAAAGGGACTGGATGACCACACATAAGTGTTGCCACCTGAAGCGCAAATCTGGCTTGATGTGCCCATGACAACAGAGGATGGATTGGATGTAGCGGTTATTACAGGTAATGGGTTCACAAAAACTGTTACAGAATCAACAGAACCGCAAGCGGCAGAAACCGAGACGCCATAAGTGGTAGTAATGGTTGGACTCACTGTAATGGATGGGGTTGTTTGGCCATTGGACCATAAGAAATTTGTACCTCCCGAAGCGGTTAATGTGGTGTTTTGTCCAAAACAAATGGTCATGTCAGGACCTGCATTGGCATTGCTGGAGCCAACGTTTACTATTATACTTTCTGTTGCACTGCTGCCACATACATCACTGACAGTGACATGATAAGTTGTAGCTGAGGTTGGAGATACTGTTGCACCCGGAACGTTGCCAATGCCATTATCCCATGTATAAGTGTAGGGCGTAATTCCTCCGTTTGCCTGAACCCAAATGTTTGCAGAACCTCCGCAAATGGCAGTATCATTGCTGGATATTACGGTAAGAGGATCGTTATTTAAAATAGTAATGGTTACGGTATCGGTTCCTCCACAAATACTTGTCTGCACTATTAATTGAACAGTTTCTGTGCCTTCGGGTATTCCATCTAAAATGGGGTCAATAATTAAATCCACAGAACTTTGCCCGGCAGGAATCAATATGTTATTTGAAATTAAGGTATAATCAACTCCATTGGTTGCGGTGCCAGCAATTGCATAAGAAATTGGGAATCCGGTACTCGTTACACTGGGCAGGCTAAAAGTAACGGTTGCATTGCTGCAACCTTCCACAGCGCTGGTGGTTGATACTGTAGGATTGGAATAAGAGGTCTGCATGGTAACAGAAGTGGAAGAAAAGCTGTTTGCTTCAAGAAAAACTCCTGAATCATAAATGCCATCGCCGGCATCGCCTATGGCAATTTTTAAATGATAAGTCAAGCAAGGTATCACACGGCACCAGGCTGTCAATACGGTTGTAAAACCATCGTAAACAATAGACATACCGTTGTCATTGGCAACATAATATTGAGAGTAACTGCCCGAATTTACATTGTCGATGCTCACCGGCATAGCTGTTCCGGGGATTTTTGCAATATTTACATTGGTATAGGTACCTCCGGCAGGGTTGGGTCCTGATACAAAAAAACCGAAAACATCATTAAAGCCCATATTCACAAACTCGGGGTATTCTTCAGAACCAAAAACATAACGGAATTTAATGGTATCTGATAAGGGAACAAAATCAAACTGAAGAACGGTTGCATCCTGCACAGTGGCGGAAACTAAACTCTGTAACTGAGGATCACCACCCATTAAATTATCGGTAGATGCCCAATTGGTTGCAGCACTTCCGATAGCGGGAGAACCATTTACCAAACCTGTGGACATAATAATTCCGCTTGTTAAACCTAAATTAGTAGGGGTTGAGCCCGTTGTAAATTGTCCGATTGAACCGGCAGCGCCTGTATAAGTGATATTGCTTACGGTAACGCCTGTTCCTACCAGCACATTCTGAACCAATTGTTGCGGAGTCATTGCAGTATTCACTGACAATTGAGCAAAAATTCCTGAAGAAATGAACATTCCTATCAAAAATAACAGGCTCTTTTTTATGAGTGATTTAGTAGATTTAGTTAGCATTTTTCAACATTAAGAAAATGAATATGAACTCATTTCTGAATTTCAGCTTCAAAGGTAATAATAAAACCCGAATTTATACGTATGTTTATTAAAAAAAGTTTAAAAATAAATTTCATCATTTATCATAACCATTCAAAAGATTATCTACTTTTATTAACGAAAAATCGAAGCAAAAAACTTGGTGGCAATTAAAAAAAATATTCCTGACAATATTCTGAATTATCGCATTTTATTGTTAATCAAAAGAAACTGGATGGTTTTAGTATTGCTCATTTTTTTTGCTTTTTTTTGGTTTTCGCTACCTCATCCACTGTTTCATGACCCCACTTCAACCGTTGTGGAAGATAAAAACGGAATACTGATGGGAGCTAGAATTGCCACCGACGGACAATGGCGTTTTCCGGTAAATGATCATGTTCCTGTTAAATTTGAAAAGGCAATTACTACTTTCGAAGACCGTTATTTTTATTTTCATAATGGCATAAACCCTATTTCTACTTTCAGGGCGGTTTATCAGGATATAAGAGCAAGGAAAATAATTAGTGGCGGCAGCACCATCACCATGCAGGTGATACGTTTATCCAGAAAAGGACAAGGACGCACCATTTGGGAAAAAATGATAGAAACATTTCTTGCTCTCAGGTTGGAACTGACCTATACCAAATCTGAAATTCTGGCACTTTATGCTGCAAATGCGCCTTTTGGTGGGAATATTGTCGGTTTGGAGGCAGCTTCGTGGCGATATTTCGGGAAAGAACCCGAAAAATTAAGTTGGGCAGAAGCAGCAACTTTAGCGGTTTTGCCAAACAGTCCTTCTCTTATTTATCCGGGCAAAAATCAGGACAAGCTTATTGCCAAAAGAAACA
>CAYYQJ010000256.1:0-5195 GCA_964473775.1 uncultured Bacteroidales bacterium
CGAAACCTCCACGGCTCTGAACACTCTTTCCCTACACGACGCTCTTCCGATCTTATAACCATAATCCGAATAACAGTTAGAATTCAGTGGAAATTAAACCAAAGTTTAAAAAGAAAGCAATTACAATCTTAAATTTACTTCTGCAATTATGAATAGAATATCTGGAATTTACAAAACAAAAAAAGCTTTGCTAAGGCAATTATCAACGCTACTCTTAATCGCAAGCTTCTTATTGCTTACTTCTTGTCAGGGTTTTTTATCAGATTCGGCTAAAATAAAACAGCATGAGCTTTTTGCAAAGCTTACTAAAAAAGCCCGCAATGCAGGCAACTATACTCCTGATAGTACTCTTTGTTATGCGGATTCTGCTTATAATATAGCAGTTAAAGCAAATTTTAAAGATACTGCGCTCATAGAAATTTTTCAGATTCGGTCGGGTTTCTATTCCAATAACGGACAATTGGATTCAGCCGTTTCGGAATTGCAAAAGATTATCACCATTGGTGAAAAACATAATGATTCAACAATAATAGCCAAAGCATACAAAGGATTAGGAGAAGTTTATGTGAATCATCAAGACCTTGATAAGTCTGAAAAGTATTTCACTTCAGCTCTGCATATCTATCAAAAATTGAAGAAAGAACAAGAAGTTTCTCAGATTAAAATTCATTTGGCAGATGTATTAACGATGAAAGGAAACATTCCACTTTCACAAAAATATCTGATGGAAGTTTTTAAACATAAGGACAGCATTGGTGATGAAAAAGGATTAAGCATAATTTGCATAAGCATTGCCAACAATTTCAAAGCCATTGAGAGCATGGATAATGCTATTCAATATTATAAAAAGGCGTTTTATTGGGCTGCAAAATTCAGCGATTCTGAAAATATGTTTAACGCCCTTAATGATTTGGGCATTTGTTACCGGTTTACTAAACCGGACAGTGCTATCAATTATTATAATCAGGCATTACAATATTTACAGGATAATGAGAAAAATGTTCAGGAAATCATCGTTGTTAAATACAACTTAGCCAATATTTATTACGCTAAGAAAAATTTTAATAAGGCAACAAATATTTACGATAGTATTTTGCAGATATGCCGCGACAAAAAAATACCGGATGGAGTTGCACGAATTTATAGTCACAAGGCACACAATGCGGAGGATGAGGGAAATATAAAAGAATCTGTGAAGTATGTTGAAGCTGCTATCAGGATATGCGATTCTATCAAAAACAATAATCTGAAACTAGCACTGATGAATCAATTATCACAGATATACCGTAATGCTAAGGATCATAAATCAGCCTTAGAAATGTCGGATAAAGTGAATGCTCTGAAAGATTCAATAATGGATTCTGATAAGAAAATTGAGATACATAAGATGGAACAGCAATACCAATCGGAGAAAAAAGTTATTGAAAACGCTAATTTGAAGATGGAATTAGCTCACCAAAAAGACCTGTTATTATACAGAACTATTACCATTTTCGGATTGGCATTAGCAATAATTGTTCTTTGCATTTTGCTATGGATAACTAATCGTTTATACAGGCAACGCGGTAATGCGTATCATGTGTTGATGGACAAGTATAAAGAAGAATTTAACCTCAGCGGTACCAACAAGGATTTTGAATCGACAGAGGATTCTGAAGAGAAAAGGCAAGCAGGAATGGAGCTGGCAGAACAAATTTTAAAATACTATCGTGATGAAGCGCCTTATCTCAATCCGAAATTTCGGGTAGAAGATATTGCAACTAAATTAAACACAAGTCAGCGTGTGATTGGCAATATTTTGAGATGTTATCATAACACGAGTTTTTTTCAACTCACCAATCAATTCAGAGTTGAAGAAGCCAAAAAGCGAATGGCTTCAAAAGAATACAAAAATTACAAAACCGAAGTAATTGCTCTGGAATCGGGCTTTGGGTCGGTACAAAGTTTTTACAGAGCTTTTGAGCAGTTTGTTGGGGTTAAACCTGCTTATTTCAGAGAATCAATACTTGAAATTGCAGAGTCGTAAATTGAAAATCTCCCATTGATACTTTTATTACAATTACTTGATTGAGCTTTTATAGCCTACTGAAAAAAACCTTTTGATTTGGTCAATTAATACTTTGGGTTAGCCCGTAGGGCAATGTCGTTAAGTTAAGCCTGAAAGGCTTCAATTTGAATAGCCACGTATGAAATGCGTGGTTAAGCGTCAGATGTTATAAATAACCCTGAAAGGGGTTAATTGTTTGTATATATACCATCTAATTCAACCCTTTCGGGTTGCGCTCCTTGTTGTTCATTCACCACCGATTACATCGGTGGCTATTCATATTTAAGCCCTTTGGGCTTTATTTTACTCGTAATTTCCTTAACTTAATGACATTGCCCGTAGGGCTTTAATGTCAATAGAAAATAGAGGCTAAGCTCTTATAGTTTGCCCGTAGGGCATTAACAAGATATATTTTATGATGTTGATTCCCTATGGGAAATTTGTTTACTGTGGGGTAACGTAATCTATTGTCGTTAATGCCCTACGGGCAATTATTGCGCTGTTTATTTATAAAATACCTAACCTGGACGAGCCAGAACCAAAAAGGAAAAATCTCAAATATCAAAAAACAAATCACAAATAAATACCAAAAACAAAAAATCAAATATCAAAACCGTTTTTAAAATTTGAAATTTTGAAATTGTAATTTATTTGTTATTTGGTACTTGAACATTGTTATTTAAAATATTTTGCCAAAATGTGCGGAGATTTTAGTTTTAAGGTACTAATGCAAAAAAACCTTTTAGCACAATTTCGTAACATTTCCCTTTGCTGCTTTCCACTGTTCTTCTTTTAACATAAAGTTTAAATTTTAATCAGTACATCTCTTTCATAAAGCTTAAAGCATCAAATCAATAAAGTTTAATTCTTAGTTTTTGCAAGGCATTTTTGCAGAAGTTGGAATATGTAATTTTTGAAACAGATGGGATTGTTATTTTAATTTGTAGGAAATTTAAATCTCAGTAAAAAATTTGAAACTTAAAATTTACATTATGAAAAGAACAATTACGATTTTAATTCTGATGCTTGTCTTTGGATTGACAAGCGTAATGGGTGCATCACCAACAACCATCACTTCTTTCACGCCCTCGTCAGGTCCGGTTGGAACCCTGGTAACAATTACCGGAACCAATATGAGTAGTCCTTATGCTTTTACAATTGGAGGTGTAATCCCTATAGCAATTTCCAATGATGGAACAACTCTTGTTGCCATGGTGATGCCTGGAACTGTTTCAGGTACAATATCAGTTTCAACTGTTAATGGAGGCACTGCAACCAGTAGTAGCAATTTTACAGTTACAGCTACACCTTTTCCTTCTGTTCAGCAAGCTATACAGCAAGGGACTAAACTTGTTGGAATAAATTCAGGGATAGTCAATCAGGGTTATTCAGTAAGTATATCTGCCGATGGCAATTCAGCTATTGTGGGTGGATGGACTGATAACAGTAATCAGGGTGCCGCCTGGGTTTATACCCGTAATGGTACAGATTGGAGCCAACAAGCCAAATTAGCATATACAGGAAATACAGGGGCAGCCCGTTTTGGTTACTCAGTAGGTATATCTGCCGATGGCAATACCGCCGTTGTGGGTGGACCTGGTGATGACAGCAATCAGGGTGCAGTCTGGTTCTTTACCCGAAGTGGCGGACTTTGGTCACAGCAAGGCACGAAATTGATAGGTTTTTTAAATACAGGGGCAGCCTATCAGGGTTGCGCAGTAAGTATTTCTGCCGATGGCGATAATGCCATAATAGGTGGATGTGCTGATAACAGCAATCAGGGAGCAGCATGGATATTTAAACGTACAGGAGGAGATTGGGCTCTGAATAGTGATAAATTAGTTGGTACAGGTAATTCCGGTGCAGCCTATCAGGGTTTTGCGGTAAATATTTCTGCTGATGGCGTCACGGCTATTGTGGGTGGATATGGCGATAACGGTGGAAAAGGCGCTGCCTGGATATATTCCAAAAGCAGCGGATATTGGGCACAGCAAGGCGGCAAATTAGTAGGAACAGGAATTTCAGGAGCAACCGCCTATCAGGGTCAGTCGGTAAGTTTATCTGCAGATGGTAATACAGCTATGGTGGGTGGATATGGTGACAACAGCAATCAGGGCGCAGCCTGGGTTTATACCCGAAGCAGCGAAGTTTGGAGCCAGCAAGGCAGCAAATTAGTGGGGACAGGAAATATAGGGGCAGCCCGTCAGGGTCAATCAGTAAGTTTATCAGCCGATGGTAATTCAGCTTTAATTGGTGGAGGCGCTGATAACACTAACCAGGGTGCAACCTGGGTTTATACCCGTAGCGGTAGTGTTTGGAGCCAGCAAGGCAGCAAATTAGTAGGTACAGGTAATATAGGGGCAGCCAAACAGGGTCTGTCTGTAAGTTTATCTGCTGATGGAACCACATGCGTAATTGGCGGATGGGGGGATGATAGTGAAAGAGGCGCTGCCTGGATTTTTACGAAATACTTCCCATGTGTAAATCCATCTATCAACAGCCAATCAACCGCTGCACAAACTCAATGTATAAGCGGAAGTTTTACTCCTATAATAATTACAGCAACTGGAACAAATTTAGTGTATCAATGGTATAAAAACACTTCTGCAAGTAATAGCGGGGGAACATCATTAGGTTCAGCCAACGGAGCAAATACTTTTAGTTACACGCCACAAACCACAACCACCGGCACGCTTTATTATTATTGTGTAGTAAGTGGAGATTGCGGTACGCCACAAACAAGCGCAGTATCGGGGGCATTTATTGTAAACTCATGCGGACCACCCACTATCACCTCATTTACACCTACGAAGGGAGCTGTAGGAACATTGGTTACAATTACAGGAACCAACTTATATAGTCCTACAGCTTTTACAATTGGAGGCATTTCATCTTTAGTTGTATCCAATGATGGAACCACATTGGTAGGCTTGGTTATGCCCGGAGCTGCAACAGGGACAATATCTGTTACCACTGCTTTAGGTACAGCAACAAGTGGTAGCAATTTTACAGTTACTGCTACTCTTTATCCAACTTTAGACCATAGTAGTAAAATTTTAGGCAATGATAATGTGAATACTTCTGGTACTTTTCAAGGATGTTCAGTATCCATGTCAACAGATGGAAAAACAGCCCTTGTAGGAGAGAT
>CAYYQJ010000257.1:0-5183 GCA_964473775.1 uncultured Bacteroidales bacterium
TTTTACGCTGTACTGGTTTGTTTATTTTGAATGCCCCGCCACCTCCATACCTATCCACGGCTCTGAACACTCTTTCCCTACACGACGCTCTTCCGATCTGTTACTGTTGATGCTTTATTGGTTTTGCTCGGAAATTTGCTTTGTGCTTTTGCAAAATACTTATCGGCTTTTGCTCTGTCTTTAAGCATCAGCGAAACTTTTCCCATGCCAACATAACACAAAGGATTGTTTGAATCGGCAACTATACCTTGTTTAAAATATTTTTCAGCATCGGCAGCCGAAGCTTTTATTGAACCATAAACGGTATCAGTAAAATATTCGTAAAGAAAATTTTCGCCATAATAATAATAAATATCGCCGTTTTTAGGTTGCGCTTTAAGCAAAGTTTCATACATATTCTGAGCGTCTTCAAAACGTTCACAAATGGTATATCCTTTAGCGGTTTCAATGTTCTGAGCTATCAATTTTGATGCTGATACAGCAAAAAGACATACAAGAACTGTTGCTGCAATGAATTTTAGTTTAGTTGACATTTTTTAATCCTCCTATTTATAATTATCATTTTTTAACTTCAACAAGCCTAACGGGCATGGTTGCCGGTACTAAGCCAGATTTTAAAAATATACGCTGGCCTTTTTCGCCTGCTATAAACGATGCAAATCCCGAGCCAAGTCCTGAAAAATATTCGCGGTTGATGGCATATACATCACGTATAAAGGGATAAGAACCATCTGCAATATATCCCTGATAAGGTTTCATGAACGGGCCGCTGGTATTGCCTTCGTCAGAAACACCTGCAATTTTTATTTTACTTAAAAACCGGTGCGAAACGGTATCCTGCGTGTCGCTAATCCAGTTGACACTAACGATGCCAATGGCGCCTTTATTCTTTTCAACATAGTTAATCACTTCATCATTAGAATTTACGGCGTAGCATGTTTTCGGGAATTCTCTGTTCATTTTAAATTTTTCTTTAAAATAACGAGGATTTCCTGATTTATTGTTGTCGAACACCATTTCGATATCGCCCAGTTTCGAATCTTTATTTATTTGATTCCATTTGGTGATTTTTCCTGAAAAGATATCCGCAATTTGTTCGTACAAGTAGGTGCTATCAGCATTTTCTTTATTGATGATAAAGGCAATGGCATCATAAGCAATCTTGGTTACTTTTGGTATAATCTTTTGACTTCTGAGGTTTTTATCTTCGTCAGGAGTAAGATTGCGGTTTATGACGATAATCCTGACAGAATCATTCAAAAGGTCTTTCATGCAATCCACTTCGTTTTTATAAGCTGCCCTGATAACGGCATAAGTATAAAGTTGTTCGAAAGTAGAAACCTGCGAGGTCATAACCAGTGTGTACGATTCGTCAACACTAATTCTGATATTTCCTCTGGTGGGTGTTTCATCTATCTTTGTTGATGACCCACAACTGCTAAACATCGCAATGACGACAACAACGAGCAATACGTTGATTAATTTATTAGTCTTCATAAAATCTTTTTTTATTAGTTAATTTCGGATAAATTCTTACAAAACGGAAGATGCCGTATAAAATAAAGAAGCCTGCAAAAACGCTTCTGTATTGCATAGGGATATAAGCAAATGATTTTGCTACCAACAAATAAATACCGATTCCGATATATAGTAAAACCATAATCAGACTAAAGATAACCATAAAATCAAAATTGAATTTTCCTGACATCCGGTATTTTGGAAATGTAAAACTTATACGCTTGAAAAATAAAAAAAAAGCGGAGAGAATGGGATTCGAACCCATGAACCGCTTTTGGCGATTACACACTTTCCAGGCGTGCGCCTTCGACCACTCGGCCATCTCTCCGTGACCGCAAAAGTAGTTAAATTTTCTGAAATGAAAGGATAATGATAAATTATCCTTCTCAATTTTGTCGGCGAACTTGGTTTTCATTTTATTAGGCGTTAAATTACTTGCTGGTTGGCACTTATTTTTCAAGCAAATTTACGATGAGTGATTGGTTGGTTTTGCACCAAATCAGTTATCGGTAGGAATAATTCAGACAACGGTAGGTTTTCTAAAGTTAACGGTGTTGATAAAAATTGCAATCAATTATCATGGGGCAATAATAATTTGTTTATCTTTACCAATTCTAAATAAGACATAATGCAAATTACTAAAGACCTAATATTAAACTCACTAAAAACTGTCATTGATCCCGATCTTCATAAAGATTTAGTTACTTTGGGCATGATTGAAGACCTTGAAGTGGACGAAACGAATAAAAAAGTTTCCTTCAAACTGGTTTTAACCACTCCTGCCTGCCCATTAAAAGAGAAACTTAAAAATGATTGTATAGATGCCATCAAAAAAGTGGCGGGAAATGATGTGTTGATTCAAATAGAATTTGGCGCAAAAGTTAGAAGTAGCCAACAAGCACCCAAAAAAGAAGACCTCTTGCCGGATGTTAAAAACATCATTTTGGTAGCTTCAGGAAAAGGAGGCGTAGGCAAATCAACCATTGCGGTAAATCTGGCCATTTCTTTGGCAAAATCAGGCGCAAAGGTTGGATTGATAGATGCGGATATCTATGGTCCATCCATTCCTATCATGTTCGAACTCACTGATCAGAAACCTGAAGTGATTGAAAGCGAAAACTCCGCTAAAATCATCCCATTTAATAAATTTGGTGTAAAACTGATTTCCATAGGATTTTTTGTTGAGCCCGAAAAGGCCCTGATATGGCGTGGACCTATGGCAGCAAATGCCTTGAAACAACTGATTACGGATGTGGTTTGGGGCGAACTGGATTATCTGATTATAGATACCCCTCCCGGTACAGGCGATATTCATCTTACATTGGTTCAAACCTTGCCTATTGCAGGCGTTGCTGTGGTAACTACTCCGCAGGAAGTAGCTATGGCCGACGCCCGTAAAGCGATTAATATGTTTAGGGCTGAAGGCATCAATGTTCCTGTTTTGGGGCTGATTGAAAACATGTCGTTTTTTACTCCGGCTGAATTGCCTGATAATAAGTATTATATTTTCGGTAAAAATGGTGGAAGCCGGCTTGCAGAAGAAATGAAAACTATTTTGCTCGGACAGATTCCATTGGTGCAAAGCATTTGCGAATCAGGAGATAGCGGTAAGCCTTTTGTGATAGATAACAACAGCATAGAAGAAAAGTATTTTTCGCAACTGGCCGGAAAACTTACCCAGCAATTATCTATCTGGAACGAACTGCATAAAATAAAAGACGTGGAAAAACACGAAGGTGGTTGCAGTTGCCACAAATAAAACCCATTAAAAAAAAATTTTAACTTAAAAACCTTATAAAACATGTCAACAAAAGAAGAAATCATTCAAAAAGTTACTGGCGTTATCGAACAAATTAAACCTTATCTGGAAGCCGATGGCGGAAGCATCAGTTTTATTGAACTAACAGAAGATAACGTGGTAAATGTTGAATTGCACGGAGCTTGTCGTAGTTGCCCAATGAGTCTGATGACTTTGAAAAACGGAGTAGAAGCCGCTGTAAAAAAAGCCATTCCTGAAATAAAATCAGTAGAAGCCATCAATCTGGACTAATCAGTTACAACTGATTGGTTCTTGTGCTGAAAACTTCAGAAAAATAAAGGATTTTAATTCCCTGAAACAAATTTAAACTCAGGGGTTGTTTCCTTTTTTATAGGGCAATAGGTAACACCAAGCTTGATTTTTTTGTGAAACACACAATTTTGATAGTGTTTCATAATCAATAAATCCTTGCATCCCATGCTTTGTTCTACTGAAATTTCAGTTTATTACTAACTTTGCTTTTCAGAAGTGTAAGCATTTCTTAGTTCCAATAAAAAAAACATGTCGATACAGCAAATAAAAGCCATTGCAGTAATTGGTTCCGGAAAATTAGGAACCGATATCTTTTATTATTTGCTTGAATACGGTTTTGATTTGCAATTGATATGCATTGATAAAGAAGAAGCCGATAGACAATCTGCTCTTTTTCAGAAAAAAATAAACCGCCAACTGAGGGCAGGAATTATTGATGAACTAAAACTGAAACATTTGCAGGATTCGGTGGCTATTGATTGTGATTTCGACAAAATCAGCCAAAGCGATTTAATTATAGAATGTATTTGGGAAGATAAACACCAAAAGAAAAAACTCTTTGCCGATATTGCACCCATCATAAAGGATAACTGCATTGTGGCAAGCAATTCCTCGTCCATCAACCCTTCTTTGTTGATTCCATCAGATAAGTTTTCTGACAGATTTCTGGGACTACATTTCTTTTATCCGCTTCGTTTAAAAAATATTGTTGAAATCATCAAAACAGAAAATACTTCTGCGGAAAATCTTAATACCATTGAAGACTTTTGCCGGAACATCGGTAAAACCTTTTTGCTTTTGGACGAAGAAAACGCTTTCGTTTTAAATAAACTCTTTCTGTCTGTACAAAATGAAGCTTTCAATATCTTTATGGAAGGAAAACTTTCTATGCGCGAAATTGATTCTTTGGTAAACGAACATCTTTTCCCTGGCGGGATTTTTAGCTTTTTCGATCATGTGGGCATTGATATTATGCTTGCATCGGTAAAAAATTATATTCCTGATGCAGAACGAGCTCCTTATCAATCGTTGATTCAAAAATTGGAGCAACTGGTTTCCAACAATCAGCTTGGTGTTAAAACCAATGCAGGATTTTATAATTATGAGAAACCGGAAATTCAGGAAACTGAAATCATCCATCAAAATCATCCAATATATTATAAAGAGGCAATCACCAGATTACAGCAGGTGTATGCATCCAAAGCCCAAACTATTGTTGATTGTGGCGCCTGCAATGCAGAACTTCTGGAGTTTGCCGCAAAAGAATATACAAATGCCGACAAAGGCCCTTTTTCGTTAATAATTCAATAGTAAACTAAATAAAACTTAACCTAATGGAACGCGTTGTTGTTACAGGAATGAGCATGATAACCTCTCTGGGGCTGAATCTGGAAACTTCCTGGGAAAATTTATTGGCCGGGAAGTCGGGCGTAAAAAAGATAAGCCTTTTTGATGCTTCCGAAAGCCAGACACAGTTTGCAGCAGAAATCCCTGCGGCTTTTGATGAGCTGTGGCCCAACTTTATAAAGAAACGTTCGGCCGATCAGATGACCCGCATCACCAAAGCATGTTTTGTTTGTGCAAAACAAGCCGT
>CAYYQJ010000258.1:0-5179 GCA_964473775.1 uncultured Bacteroidales bacterium
ATAGCTTCAGGTGACTGGAGTTCAGACGTGTGCTCTTCCGATCTTAATCAAAGTTTCCGATTTAAAGGCTTTAATGTTAAGGTATTTCAATCCTATTGGTGCTCATCATTCGGCTTTGATTGGCGAATTGCCCATTGGGATACCAAACAACCTGATTCCTTATATTACTCAAACTGCTATTGGCAAACGATCTGTCCTCAATGTTTACGGGAACGATTATAATACACCCGATGGCACCTGTATCAGAGATTATATTCATGTGGTTGATTTATCAAAAGCACATGTTACAGCGATGAACAGATTAATAAATCGCGAAGCAAAACATGCTTGTGAAATATTTAATCTGGGTACCGGAAAAGGTTATTCGGTGTTGGAGGTGATTCATTCATTCGAAAAAATTTCAGGAATGAAACTTCCATATCAGTTTGTAAAACGTCGGGATGGAGATGTAGAACAAATTTGGGCGGATACCAGTCTTGCCAATAATGTTTTGGGATGGAAAGCCGAAAAAGACCTCGACGAAATGATGCTTTCGGCCTGGAATTGGGAAAAATATTTAGATAAAACAAAAAACATTTAATTTATTATGAGTAAAAAAAACCTGCTTATTACCGGAGGAGCCGGATTTATTGGTTCGCATGTAGTTCGTTTATTTGTAAAACAATATCCCGATTATCATATCGTAAATCTGGATAAACTTACTTATGCAGGAAACCTGCTAAACCTTTCGGATGTGGATCAGTTGTCGAATTATACCTTTGTGAAAGGCGATATTACTGATGCTGCATTTGTGGCTCAATTGTTTCATCAATATCAATTTGATGGGGTGATTCATCTTGCGGCTGAATCGCATGTGGATAGGTCTATTTCTAATCCTATGGAATTTGTTATCACCAATGTGATAGGTACGGTTACACTTTTGAATGCTGCCCGCGAAGCATGGAAAGAAAATTTTGAAAACAAAAGGTTTTATCATGTTTCTACTGATGAGGTGTATGGTTCACTAGGTGATGAAGGTTTTTTTACTGAAGAAACGGCTTACGACCCACGAAGCCCTTATTCAGCTTCCAAAGCCAGTTCCGACCATTTTGTAAGAGCTTATTTTCATACTTATGGACTTCCTGTGGTGATTTCGAATTGCTCAAACAATTATGGTCCCAACCATTTTCCCGAAAAGCTTATCCCTTTAATGATAAACAATATTATCAACCTCAAACCACTGCCGGTTTATGGCAAAGGCGAAAATGTGAGAGATTGGCTTTATGTGATTGACCATGCACGTGCTATTGATGTGATTTTTCATAAAGGACAAAACGGCGAAACCTACAACATTGGTGGTTATAACGAATGGAAGAACATAGATTTAGTGATGCTTTTGTGCAAAATTATGAATGATAAACTGGGAAGAGCAGAAGGCGAATCAGAAAAATTAATAAATTATGTGAAAGATCGTGCCGGGCACGATTTGCGTTATGCCATCGATTCTACAAAACTCACTGATGAACTCGGATGGAAACCCTCACTTCAATTTGAAGAAGGACTTGAAAAAACAGTTGATTGGTATCTGGCTAATCAAGTCTGGCTGAACAATATTACCAGTGGCGATTACCTTAAATATTACGAAGAGCAATACACAAAACGTTAGTTTTGTTCAGTATAAATTTTTTTATCGGTATAACAATTTATTGAAATCAGCATGGGGTTATTCAGTCTTTTTAATAAAACACAATCAGGTGGAACTGATACACCGGAATATTATCAGGTAGATTTTCATTCGCATCTGATTCCGGGTATAGATGATGGCTCTAAATCTTATGAAGAGTCGGCAGAAATCATATCCATATTTAAAAAACTGGGTGTACGCAAAATGATTACCACTCCTCATATTTCTATGGATTATTATCCAAATAAAGAAACGGATATTTTGAATAGATTTCAGCTATTGAAAACCGAAATGACCAATGCTGGAATGGATATGGAGTTGGAAGTGGCTGCCGAATATATGATTGACGATGCTTTCCGCAAGAAAATGGAAGCAGGCAATTTGCTTACTTTTGGTAAAAAATATATACTGGTTGAGTTGAGCGGTTTTCAGGAACATCCTGATTTTTCGCCTTTGATATTCGATTTGCAAAGCACCGGGTTCGATGTTATATTGGCTCATCCCGAACGATATTCTTTTTATCAAAGCGACCGCAAAAAATATACTATTTTAAAAGAACGGGATGTTATATTTCAGATGAACGCCCTTTCGCTCACCAACATCTATTCTAAAGAAGTTAACAAAACCGCACAGTGGCTTATTGATAACAAAATGATAGATTTTATTGGCTCGGATGTGCATCATGCACACCAGAAACATAATTATATCAAAGCTTTAAGCAGCACCTTGTATCGCAAACTTCAAAAAACAAATTCTGTAAAAAACAATAGTTTGTTATAAATAAATTATTTCGCCAATGATTCAACGGCCTGTTTTTAAAGCCATTGATATACTATTGTTGAAAAAAAAGTTTTTATATTTTCGTATCAATCAAAATTTTTATTTCCTTTGTGATAAATATTTACTTAAAAAATAAAACTATGGAAGAACAAAACACAAACACAACACCTCAATCTAATTTATTACCACCTGTACCTGGTGGAGTTATAGCATTGGTATTCGGTATAATATCTTTAGTATTATGCTGGTATTTTATGGTCCCATTTGTAGGGTTAGTATTAAATGCAGCTTGTCTGGTTTTTGGCATTATGGCTATGAACAAAGGCAAAAAAGCAATGGCAATGTTTGAAGCTGCTCCCGGCCAATACAAACAAGGTTCATATAGTTTAGCTAAAGTTGGAAAAATCTTAGGTCTTGTTGGTCTAATTTTAAATATTCTTTTCCTGATTTTAGCCATTCTGTGGTCGTTTGTTTTCGGTGCATTCATGAGTGGTTCAAATCATTTCTAAAAAATGCAATGTTGATTAACTAAGCTATCTTTGAGTTTAATCAACAAAAACTAAACTTTTTGAGGGAGGCTGCAAGTTCGCTTGTGGCCTCCTTTATTTTTATACCTGTTATTATTGATTGGCACAAGCACAATGCGCCTGAATTATCATTGTATTTTCTTGTAGCTAACCATAGTTTTCTGCTTCATTGAAGTGTTTTTATGGTGCTCAACATTAATGTTGAGTATCTCAACATTAATCTAGAGATATTCAACATCAATCTAGAGATATTCAACATCAATCTAGAGATACTCAACATTAATCTAGAGATACTCAACATTAATTTTAAGACCAAATACACCTGTTTAATGTTACTTCAAATTAGTATAATAGTGCTCAACATTAATCTAGAGATACTCTACATTGATTTTGAGTTTCTCAACATTAATGTTGAGATGTAGGACAAAATTGTTAAGACAAAGAAAAATAGCCTATTGCGTAATTTAAACCCGAAAATCAACCTGCCGGAACCGGGAAAAATGCCTGAGATTTGCGAATCCCTTAAGGAAGGTTTCACTAGTGCTATTATTAAAAAAGAGGCTCATGGTTTTTGTTATGTTTTTTCAAACTAAAATATAGTTTATGCAAATTTTGTTTCGCAAAACATACGTCTTTATAATCATTTTGGGTCAATCATTAACCTTCATCATCCGCATTATCATATTATGATAGGCTTCTATCATCACCTTGTTATTATAAGTGTTTCGGAAATCTTCCATAGTTTTATCAGGAATCTGAACATTCTGCAGAAATTTCTCCTGATAATAAGTTATTAATAGTTTTGCCAGAGTTTGATAGTCCCCACATTCAATAATCTCGCCACTTATTTTATTAATTATCACCTCGGCATTGCTGCTTACAGGCGTAACAAAAACATAAAGCCCCGAAGCCATTGCCTCCAATATGGCTACCGACATACCTTCCTGCAATGAAGTGGAAACAAACACATGTGCTTTTCGATAAGCCTCAGCTATCGCAGTTTTGGGCTGCCATCCTTTAAATATTACTATTTCTTGTAAATGATTTTCGGCCACATAATCCTCCATGTTCCTGCGCAAAGCTCCATCTCCATATATTTCGACCTTAAAATGCTTTTGCAGAAGCGCCAAAAGTCGAATAGCATTCAAAAAACACATAGGGTCTTTTTGTTCAACCAGGCGTCCTGAGAATACAATAGTAAACTCCTTGTTTTTTAACGAATCATTCGCATAAAACAAACCATCGTCGAAACCATTGGGTATGATACAATTTTTATGAAGCTGATGTTTTCCCATAAAAGCATCGGCATTGGTTTTCATAGGTTTCGAAAGCAACACCAGTTGATGAGATTGTTTACATATTTGGCTTATTCTGAAATAAGTGAGCACATGATACCAAAACATCTGCTTTGCAAAAAACCAGGGAATATCGTGCCCGTGCGAAATAACCACATAAGGAATATTGAATCTTTTCTTCAAAAACAAAGCCGTTTCGCCTCCGGGAATAGAGAAATTTGCCAGACAAAGATTGAATGGATGGGTTTGGCAATAGGTTTTCAGAAATCTTTTGGAAGCAATAATCCACGACATCATTTCCTGAGGATTCGACCTATAAGTATATTTCCTTTTGGATTTTAACAGGATTATTTTCAGATTTGAAGTTTCCGAAATTTCTTCCTGCACCACTGGCGAACTGCGAGCCCAGCGCGACGCGATCCTTCATGAAATCATGGCGCCAGCCCACGAAGCATAGCGGTGTCACGTAGACCCATTTGTTCACCAAGCTGGTGTGACGAAGATTCATGCCGAGCTGCGAGTGCAACGTGCCGACACTCTGCGACTCGATTCGCAGGGGGAAAACTGAGCCCTGCTCCGTAAACCCATCGATGCCTGCGGAAGTGTATTGGACGGAAACCTGCGCGCCGATCTTCCAACGGCCCTTCTTCCAATCATAGCCGCCCCCGAGCAGCGCGGTGCCTCCTTTGCCATTGGTCTTGCCACCGGCAACGCCACCCAGGGCTTGGCGTTTGGTATCGACGGGACCTCGAAATGGCGCGCATGAAAAAGATGCAGGCTTACGTGGCCGTCCGCGGCAGCGCCAACGCCACGGAAAACGCCGATGTGCCGAGCAGCCTGATGCAGATGTATTCCAAGATCATCCGCCCCGTGCTGGATTATCGCGTGAACAAGACGCGCTGGGTGGTGTTGCG
>CAYYQJ010000259.1:0-5179 GCA_964473775.1 uncultured Bacteroidales bacterium
GAGATAGCTTCAGGTGACTGGAGTTCAGACGTGTGCTCTTCCGATCTACTGCCGTGGTAAAGTTATTGATTAGTCGGAGTGCCGCTTAAAGCGGCGCCCCGACTTTTAATATTGAGTTTTTCCACCCCTTATAATAGGCCGCTGCCACCTCTTCATCCATTTCAGGTATAAAAACCTTATCCGCAAGTTTCAGGCTTTTCAACTCATCTTTCTTCCACCATCCAATCGCCATCCCTGCCAACAAGGCTGCCCCCAAAGCAGTTGATTCCACATTCATCGGGCGATTTACTCTCACATTCAACAAATCAGCCTGAAACTGCATCAAAAAATTATTCGTTGCAGCTCCCCCATCCACATTCAACTCTTTAAGAACAATGCCCGAATCCTCCTGCATCACATCCAGCACATCTTTAGTCTGATATGCCATAGCTTCCAGGGCTGCTCTCACAATATGATTTCGGTTGGCCGACAAGGTAAGCCCCATTATCACCCCTTTTGCCTTATCATCCCAATAGGGCGCACCCAAACCCACAAAGGCAGGCACAAAATACACGCCTAGATTATCTCCTGCTTCTATCGCCATAAACTCGCTTTGCTTAACATCATCAATCATTTGCAGATTATCGCGCAACCATTTCATCACCGCGCCTGCAATAAAAATACTACCCTCCAAAGCATACTCCACCCTGCCGTTTATCTTCCAAGCTATGGTAGTCAACAGGCCTTTATCCGACAAAATGGGCTTATACCCCGTGTTCATCAGCATAAAACAACCCGTTCCATACGTGTTTTTGGCCGTTCCGGGTTGATGCGCCAGCTGACCAAACAAGGCCGCCTGCTGATCGCCTATCATAGCGGCTATGGGTATGGGGTATCCACCGAATAAAGCCGCGTCGGTGCTTCCAAAGTTGCCTGATGATTCAACGACCTTAGGCAACATGCACTCAGGTATCCCAAACAGTTTCAATAAATCCTTATCCCAGCAGCAATGCCTGATATCGAACAGCATGGTGCGCGATGCATTCGAAACATCTGTGATGTGAAGCCTGCCTCCGCTGAGTTTCCAGGCCAGATAAGTATCCACCGTACCAAAAAGCAACTCTCCGGCACGGGCTTTTTGCTGTGCACCTTCCACATTTTTTAATATCCACTGCAGTTTGGTAGCCGAAAAATAAGAATCAACCAGCAGACCTGTAGTTTTATGAATATACTTACTCTTATCAAGCTTCTTGAGCTGACGACAAGCATCCGCTGTGCGTTTGTCTTGCCAGATGATGGCATTATACACAGGCTTTCCGGTGTTGCGATCCCAAACCAGAGTAGTTTCGCGCTGATTGGTGATGCCTATGGCTGATATATCGGCAGCATTTAGCTTGTTGTCGGCCAACACCTGAAGGGCAGCCTGATACTGATGGTTCCAAATCACCTCGGGCGATTGTTCTACCCAGCCGGGATGGGGATAAATGGTAGGAGTTTCTATTTGCGAAACCCCGGCAATGCAGGCATTATCATCAAACAATATAGCGCGCGAGCTTGTAGTACCCTGATCGAAAGCGAGTATGTATTTTTTCATGTTGATTGGCGATTGAAGATGTAAAATTACAATTTTCGGAAGTATAAATAAGATTTCCACCATCTAAATTATGAAAAACTAATCCCAAAACCCAAATCATAAACACTTTAACCTTCTCCCTTTCACTTAATACATTTTATCCTTTAATAATCTTCCTGCAAACAACCGTTTCTCCATTTACCATTTTAATCAAATAAATTCCCGAAGAAAGGCTTGAAGTATTTATTTTAATATCTTTTATTACATTGCCCTTAAAAATTACTTCCCCTATCGAATTGCTAATTTCAAAATCAATTGCTTCTTTATTCCCTTCCACTTCAATAATTAATTCATTACTAATAGGATTAGGATAAACCTTAATCTGTTCACTAATTTTTGTAGCATCAATTCCTGTAAAAACTACTTGAATCGAATTTGAAATACCTGAACTGCACTCATTTTGTGTAACTATCACATAATAATTTCCTTCAATCATAGGAGCATAATCCTGCAATACAGCTCCATTAATCAATCCATTTTGATCATACCATTGATTCCCTATCATTGCATTTGAATGTAATACCATGCCATTCATTGTAATAACTGGAGTTGTTGGTATTACATTAACCACAATTGGAAATAGAAAAGTATCACTAAATCCACATCCATTTTTTCCTTGAACAGCAATATTCCCAGAATTTGCAGACATTCCATAATTAACAGTAATGCCATTTGTTGTACTTATTCCGCTTGCACCGTTTGGCAAGGTCCATTTATACGAATCCGCAAATAACATCTCAGGAACAAAATAATTTACCGCAGACTGCCCAACACAAACACTATCAGTTCCAGATATTGTTACTTCTCCTGTAGGAACAGAGTTTACTTTTACAATCATAGTATCTTTTGCAATCCCATCATCCGAAACACCTATGATTCTTGTTATCCCCTGTGAAATTCCAATAACAGAATCATTTTGGACAATAGAAACTGAAGTATCGCTAACAACATAATGATAGGTCATCAAAGAGGCAAAGTTAGGAAATACTTCCAATATTAACTTTTTGGTCTCTCCTACGCATAAGACTATTGTATCTCTGTCAAAAGCCAATGAATCAACTTTTACCCATTGGTAAGCTCCAATGCTTATACTATCTCTTCTAAGAATACCTCGTTGGTCAAGTGAATCCAGATAAAGTGGATTCCCAAAGCTTTTTGCAGGGTTGAATGAAGTGTTTTTCAATTTCATAGTTGGTGTAAAACCTCCATTATCACCTATTGAATCCATCAATTGATTCACCCCTGGAACGTTTGTCAACAATAAGCTATCGTTGTTTGCCCCATAAAGTATATTACCGATTATACAATGTGAAGCAGTCAAATTAGTATCCCCTGCAGGACTATTTGCTGCTGAATAACCTGAAAGATAAGAATTATCAAAGTTCCTGATTCCAGAATTTGTATAATGTGTGGTTACCCCTTTCGATATTGTTGAACTTATTAAATTGATATTACCCCTGATACTTGAAATTGCACCGTCAACAGTTGAATTATGCATATTCAGGACCCCGGAAGTTTCAGCATAAATGTCCTCATTAGAATTTCCCACATTATGATAAAAACTAGAATTCAAAACATTAACTGTAGATGCAGCTAAATATAATGCTGTGGCACCACCAATAGCTCTATTCGATCTGAATATCGAATTTTTTATTGCAACATCTGATGAACCAAATGCAAATCCTGACCCTTTTGCATTAATAACTATTTCTATCATGCTACCATTTGTTATCATAGCAACTTGCTTGATTTGATTATTTTGCACAATACAACCATTAAAGTAAAGATTATTCTTCACACCATTACCAGCTGTGGTATAAAGAGCTGCCCCATACGTCCACGAACTGCAATCTTCAATAATACAATCATTTAAATTTACGCTCGCAAATTTCACTGATATTCCTCCACCCCGGTCATCCTCTCTAACTAAAGTAATTTCACTCCCATAACTTGAGCAGCTTGCCCTGCCTCCCGAAATTGAAACACCATCCAACTTGGTAAATATGGTAATTGGAGTCCAGTAATGATTAATATCTCCAATTCTAACAACATGATAACTATTATCAAATGTGGTACTCTGATCCCCAATTTCACCACTCAAAATTGTTCTATATAGAATTATATCACGCTTTGTAGTATCATTTCCAATACTCCCAATATTATAACCTCCATATAATTTTACATTCTGTATCCAAAAAGTTTTATTTCTATCAATAGTATTGGTTGGCTTATAAACTCCTTCCGAAGCATAAATGCTTGCCTGCTGATTTCCCTGCCTTGTCTTTAATACTTTTAATAAAGTCTGTAAATCTATCGCATGTTCCCACGATTGTCCATCATTATTTATTGAGGCATTAGGTTTTACAAAAAATGGTCCGTTATAATCCCATACAAACACATTAATAGAGGTGCATATATTGGTATCTGATTCCAATCTCCCAATTATCTTACAATTACCCTGACTAAGTAAAGTTGCTATTCCATTCGTATCAACAGTTGCAATTGATGTATTGGTACTTGTCCAGATAATTCGTTTATTCGTAGTATTCCAGGGAATAAAACAATGTCTTATAGTATCTTTAGAATTCGGATACCCCATAATCCTGTTATCTAAAAACACAAGCGAATCAGGCAAAATGTTATTTCCACATGATGTTAAATAAGGCGATGATATAGCTTCAATTACATTTGATCCTGGTTTTTTCCAACCTAATTTAATCAAATCAGAGTATATCGAGTCGTAATGTAAAATCTCAAAATAGTATTTCTTTCCTGAAACCAGTGTTTGGAATGATTCATTTTGAGTCCAGTCTGTTTGTATCCTTGTAATATTACTTTTCAATTGTGCATTTGTTGTCGAGGAATCTGTGCTTAGCCAAAATTGCCCAACGTCATCACTTGCGAAATAAAAAGCATAATTTCCACTAACTCGCGGCATTATATAGCCTCTTATCCTTGATAAAAACCTATCCATCCCTGTTGAGTTATTTGGTGTATTTATGGTTTCAAGCTTTTTAATTTGGTCAGGTATCGTATCTGCAACCTGATTAATATCATAAACCAAAATGTTATTGTAAATATCCCAATCTACACTGTATTCCATGCCTCTGATTTTAGGAGTAGTAAAAGTTATCGGATTAACCCACTCACTTGTATTACTTCCACAATTTGCTTGTACTTGAACAATATATGTCTCCACCGAAAACAAATGATCCAACTGATAATGCGGCGTGCTAATTCCCTGAATATTGATCCATTGAGTATCATTTACTGCCTTATACCTCAAATTCCATAGTGCTTCAGTCCCTCCTGCAGTCCAGTTGAAGTTAGCACTTGAGCTATTAATATTTGATATCGCAAAACCTGAAGGTGCAATACATTGTTCTTGAAAATACAATTGTATATTAGGAACATTATTAGTTATCATTGTAGCAGTTGGAGGACTATTTGGATCTGGATTTGTAAGTGCACGATACATAATTCCGGTTACCGATGATTTAACAGTTGACATAAAATAAGCATTTGCAGGTGCTCCCCCTGATGCATTCTCATCAATTGCAATAATGA
>CAYYQJ010000260.1:0-5179 GCA_964473775.1 uncultured Bacteroidales bacterium
AGATAGCTTCAGGTGACTGGAGTTCAGACGTGTGCTCTTCCGATCTTATAATCATAAGAAAAGTAGTCCCTCAATATTTAAATCCCCAGGTTCAGACTATAGTTTTGTTCGTGTTCTATCAACCATTGTTTGCGCCATAAACCGCCTGCATAACCTGTAAGATTTCCCGATTTGCCAATTACCCTGTGGCAGGGAACAACAATTGAGATTTTATTAGCGCCATTAGCACTTCCAACGGCTCTGGTTATTTTTTTATTTCTGATTCTTACTGCAAGCTCTTCATAAGAAATCAAATGGCCAAAGGGTATTTTTTGTAATTCATCCCAAACAAGTTTCTGAAATTCGGAACCCTCGTATTGGAGCGGAAGCGTAAATTGTTTGCGTTTTCCGGAAAAATATTCTCTCAACTGATTGGCACAGATGTTCACCAATTGAAGAGCCGATGGTTGATTATCTGGCGCATGTTCCACAAAATTAATTCCTGTAATAAACTGGTTGTTGCCATTTATTTCTATGGTGCCAAGAGGCGAACTGATATAATGCAATAATTGTTCTGGCATAATCAAATCTTATTAAATGAGGAGCAAATATACGGAAAGTTTTATGGATATTGAGAGTAAAGTACAATTATTCCTCTTCAAATCATCTAAATGAAATAACCGAATATGGTTTTGAAATCATACACATGCAGCAATTGCAGAGCAGTAATGATGATTACAATAATCATTACCCAACGAATAAAACCAGAACCCCAGGTAACAGCTACACGGGAGGCAATTAAGGCTCCGGCTACATTGCCTATCGACAATATCAATCCATAGTGCCAGTTTACCTGTCCGTAATATAAAAATACTGCCAACGAAAAAGGGGCATAAGCCAGTACCAGCAGGTTTTTTACGGCATTGGCTTTGAGCAAATCATAGCCTGACATCAATACCAAGGCGGCTATCATAAAAAAACCAACGCCAATGTGTATAAACCCTCCGTAAAACCCAATAATCAGATAAGCAATATGCTCGTACCAAAATACTTTTTGGATTACACTTTTCGAATGTGGCTTCAGCCATCTTTCAGGTTTATAAACAATGAAAAACAGCAGCAAAAACATGGCTACGGCAACCACTTTTTCCAGTATACCTGCCTGAATATTAGCTGCAACAAAAGAACCGCTTACCGAACCTATGATTGATGGCATACAAAGCAACAGTCCTTTTTTGGAATCCAGTAGTTTTTGTTTTCTGAAACTCACCACGGCCACCAGTGTTTGCAATAATACGGCGATTCTGTTGGTTCCATTGGCTACATTGATGGGTAATCCCAAAAATATCAAAAGCGACACCGTTATAATGGTTCCACCACCGGCCAAGGTGTTGATAAAACCCACCAATACGCCCGATATAATTAATGTAGTAACCTCAGCCCAAGACATGATTTTTTGTGCAAAAATACTAATTTATGTGTTCTTAAAGGTAGATTGTATTTGGTCTATGGTCTGTTGTAAAAATTTATTTGGAAATTGAAAAATTGTCGATGCTCAATGCACAATGTTCAATATTCAAAGGGGTTTCAAACCTATATTCAAGCTACCAGATAACTTAATTCCCCATTCAACTCAATTTACTTAATCCACTTAATTACCCTAAAAACCCCATTAATTCTTCTTGTTCAGCGTGAAGCCAAAGGTGGTGCCTGCACCTATGTTGCTGCGAACATTGATGGTTTGGTGGTGGGCTTCAATGATGTGTTTTACAATAGCCAAACCCAATCCGCTGCCGATATTGCTTGCCGAACGCCCGTTGCTGCTGCGATAGAACCGCTCAAACACCCTGTGGATGTCCTCTTGAGTGATGCCTATGCCTGTATCAGAAACTTCAATCAGAATTTTATCATCCATATCATAAAAAGAAATTTTGGTGCGGCCATTTTCATTTCCATACTTGATAGAATTTTCAATCAGATTCGAAACAACCTGTCTTATCAATTCTTTATCAGCATTTACATAAAAAGATTTCTGAGTGTTTGGATTGATGAAGATACTGATATTCTTTTCGGCAGCATTGGTTTCATAAATTTCTATCAGCCCAATACACAGGGCATGGATATCGAATTTTTCATAATTGAGCGTGAGTGCATCTGCTTCAAGCTTTGATATTTTATCGAGCTGGCTTACAATATTTATCAGGCGTTCAATGCTTTTTTCAGCCCTTTCAAGGTATTCTTTGTTGATGCTTTCGTCTTCCAGACCGCCATCAAGCAGGGTTAATACATAGCCTTGTATATTGAAAATAGGCGTTTTGAGTTCGTGAGAAACATTGCCCAGAAAATCACGTCGGTAAGTTTCCAATGCCTTCATGGTTTCCATTTCGTTCTTTTGGTCCTCGGCCCATTTGGTCACTTCTTTTTCAGCATTTTCGAGCCAGTTGGCATCGGCAACTATCTTTTGCCTGGGTGATTTCAGGTTAGAAAGGTTTTTGTAGAGCACCCTTATTTTTTTATAAATCAGATTCTCGATAGCCAGCCAGATGGTGAAATACACCACAATAAACAACAGAACGCTTGATACCACTGTGAAAATCCAGTTGTGGTCTTCCTGTGATACAAAAACATACCAGGCAAAATCGGTAATCAGATAAAACACCCATATAATGAAAGTTATCTGAAATGCTATGGCCTTTGGATGGTTGGTTTTCATGTCATTTCGAACTTATATCCTACACCCTTTACAGTTTTTATGTTATCGATTCCGGTTTTTTCGCGCAACTTGCGTATATGCACGTCGATGGTGCGTTCGCCAACAATGACATCGTTTCCCCATATTTTTGCAAATATTTCGTCGCGACTGAACACTTTGCCTGGTTTGGAAGCAAATAATAGCAACAATTCGAATTCTTTGCGAGGCAGAATTATCTCCTCAGTGCCGTCTTTTATCACCAGATATCTTTCCTGATCGATGATAAGGTTTTCTATTTCGAGTTGAGGTTTTACGGTTTCTTCAACTGTTTGCAAACGGCGCATCATCGCATGTATGCGACTCACAAACACCTTTGGTCTAACAGGTTTTGCAATATAATCGTCGGCACCGGCATCCAGTCCTGCTATTTGCGAATAATCCTCACTCCGCGCCGTAAGAAACATAATCAGCGTCTTTTTCAAATCCGGATTTTTTCGCAATTCTATGCAGGTTTCTATGCCATCCATGCCAGGCATCATCACATCGAGCACAATAATATGCGGTTTGGTTTCGCCAGCAATCTTTAAGGCATCTCTGCCGTTATTTGCAGTAACCACTTTAAAGCCTTCCTGTTTGAGATTGTATCCCAAAAATTCAATGATATCAGGCTCATCGTCCACCAAAAGTATTATAAAACCGTTATCCATAATTAAGGTATGTTTGGGCAAAGATAGAAATTTTATTATGGCTGTTGATGATTATTTGATAAGATTTGAAGAATTTAATCGAGAATTAAAGATTTGGTAATATAGAATTAATATTGGGGAGGGAAAGGATATCTGTTATCCCGTAACTGTACTATGGTATTTAACCTAATATCAATAGTCTGTGGTCTAACCTCCATTAAAATCTCATAACGAATTACATCTTTTTGAATTTGGTTTTGAATTCAACACATCCTATTGCCTTTCCATCTTCTCCAAACTTAATAAGTGTATGTAAAATCATGCCGCCCATTCGTCTGCCGTGCTACTGACGGTGTCTGTTGTCCCACAGACGGTGTTTGTTGTCCCACTGACGGTGTCTGTTGTCCCACAGACGGTGTTTGTTGTCCCACAGACGGTGTTTGTTGTCCCACAGACGGTGTTTGTTGTCCCACAGACGGTGTTTGTTGTCCCTCAGACGGTGTTTGTAGTCCCACAGACGGTGTCTGTTGTCCTATTGACGGTGTTTGTTGTCCTACTGACGGTGTCTGCTGTCCTACTGACAGTGTCTGCCGTCCCACAGAAAGCTTACTTTTTTTGATTAATAATCCTGTAACAAATTTACACTTTAAAATTAATCCTGAATAACACTTTATCAGGATTTCCTCACATCAAACTTAAATCAAACTCTGTTTAACCACTCACAAGCCAGCTGGCCTGCAGATTCCATATCCTTCGCCATTGCCACAAATCCGTGGTTCTTAATGATAATAAAATCATGGGTCCCCAATATACTTAACACTCCTTGAGCCAGTTCCACTGTGCCATAGGGAACCTCCTCTGCAGTTTCGGGTATGCCAAACAAAGCAGCTCCTTGTGTGATGGCCTGATTATGACCATGAAAAATTGCCTGCACATCAGGTCTGGCCTGATAAATGGTGTAATGCATAAAGGTTTCTGAGGATGGCGGTCTGCAGCCTGTAACCAGAATTTCTTTAGTAATGCTATCGCAATCATGTATTTCCACAAAACAATCGTTGCCCAAAGCATCCTTAAGTCCTATACATGTTCCTGTGATTATAAAGCAGTCGTGCGAGGTTCTGAAACTCAGATTTCCATAGGACCCTCCCGGATAAGGCGGTGCCAATTCTTTTTCGTGAAACAATTTGCACCATTTCTTCAATTGCTCAAGTTCAGGATGTTCTGGCGCCTTTTTATCCTTATAAACCGTGGTAAACTTAACTCCTGCGTAGCCTTCACTCATCTTTAAAACAAACTTTTAATTTCTGCAGCAGTAGCTTTTATAATTCCTTTTTCGGTGATGATGCCCGTAATATATTTTGCCGGAGTTACATCAAATGCCGGATTGTAAGCGCTTGAACCGGGTGAGCATACAAGAATTTCATGCATATTGCCCTTTGAATCGGGGCCTTGCTGATACAACACTTCGCGCTCGCTGCGTTCCTCAATAGGAATGGCGCTGCCTTGCGTGCAGTTCAAATCGAAGGTCGATGTAGGAGCGGCCACATAAAACGGAATGCCGAATTCTTTGGCCACAATGGCCTTTTCTAGAGTGCCTATCTTGTTGGCTACATCACCGTTAGCGGCAATGCAGTCGGCCCCAACTATCATCATATCAATTTTTCCATGCGACATCAAATGAGCCCCGGCATTGTCGGGGATAATCAGATGAGGTATTTTTTCGTTTTCCAGTTCCCAGGCCGTAAGCCGCGCACCCTGGCTTCGCGGACGGGTTTCAGATCGGAAGAGCACACGTCTGAACTCCAGTCACCTGAAGCTATCT
>CAYYQJ010000261.1:0-5176 GCA_964473775.1 uncultured Bacteroidales bacterium
GTGGTGCCAAAACGGTACTCTGTATCAGGGTGCTTGGCGGAACAAAAAGAAGATACGCCTCTGTAGGTGATAAAATAATTGTAACCGTTAAAAGTGCTATCCCTGCTGGAAACATAAAGAAAGGCACTGTCAGTAAAGCAGTAGTTGTTAGAACAAAAAAAGAAGTTAGAAGATCTGATGGTTCTTATATTCGTTTTGACGATAATGCAGTGGTATTATTAACAGCAACTGAAGAATTACGTGGAACCCGTATTTTTGGACCTGTAGCAAGAGAATTGCGTGAAAAGCAATATATGAAAATTGTTTCATTGGCACCTGAAGTGCTTTAAAAATTAATAATATGCAACCGAAATTACATGTTAAAAAAGGTGACACTGTTACTGTTATCGCTGGAGATTCAAAAGGCCTGCAAGGGAAAGTACTGAAAGTTATCAGTGAAAAAAGTAAGGCAATTGTAGAAGGTGTGAATATGATTTCTAAACATACCAAACCTAATGCCCAGAATACTAAAGGTGGTATTTTAAAGAAAGAATCTTCAATACACATTTCAAATCTTATGGTTCAGGATTCTTCTGGAAAACCAACCCGAATTGGTAGAAGAGTTGATGAAAAAACCGGGAAAATTGTAAGATATTCAAAAAAATCAGAAAAAAAGGAGACAATTAAGTGATGGAATACAAACCACGATTAAAGGAAAAATATCACAATGAGGTTGTTCCTGCATTGACTCAACAATTTCAATATAAAAATGTGATGCAGGTACCTAAATTACTTAAGATTTGTATAAATCAAGGTATTGGTGGTGCTATTGCCGATAAAAAAATGATTGACATTGGTATTGAAGAAATGTCAAATGTTACCGGACAAAAGGCTGTTCAAACAAAATCTAAAAAAGATATCTCGAATTTTAAACTCAGAAAAGGTATGCCAATTGGTGTTCGGGTGACTTTGAGAACTGAGAAAATGTACGAGTTTTTAGACAGATTGATATCTGTTACCATTCCTCGTATTCGTGACTTTCGCGGAATTAATGATAAAGGCTTTGATGGTAGAGGTAACTTTTCTTTTGGTATTACTGAACAAATTATCTTTCCTGAACTCAATATTGACAAAATCAGTAAGATTAATGGTGTTGATATAACTTTTGTTACCTCAGCTCCAACGGATCAGGAAGCATATGCTTTATTAAAAGAATTTGGTTTACCTTTTAAAACTCAAAAATAACATGGCGAAAGAATCAATTAAAGCTCGTGAATTAAAAAGAATAAAACTACACGAAAAATATAAAGACAAAAGAGCTGAATTAAAGAAAGCCGGTGATTTTGTTGGATTACAGAAATTACCTAAAAATTCTTCTCCTGTTAGATTACATAACAGGTGTCAGATTACTGGACGACCTAAAGGTTATATGCGTCAGTTTGGAATTTCACGTATAAACTTTCGTGAAATGGCTTTAGCCGGTTTAATCCCGGGTGTTAAAAAAGCTAGTTGGTAAATAATTAAATGAATAATAATAACAGAAAATATTTTAACAATGAATACTGATCCTATTTCAGATTATTTGACTCGAATAAGAAATGCCGTAATGGCAAATCATAGATTGGTGGAGATACCTGCTTCAAATCTGAAAAAAAGTATAACAAAGATCCTTTTTGAAAAAGGCTACATTCTTAATTACAAATTTGAAGATGAAGTTAAGCCTGGAATCATTAAAATTGCTTTGAAATACCATCCTACCTCTAAAATTTCTGCGGTTTCTAAACTCGAACGTATAAGTAGTCCCGGGTTAAGACAGTACGTTAGTGCTGAAGAAATGCCTAGAGTAATGAATGGTCTTGGAATTGCAATCGTTTCCACTTCACAAGGTGTGATGACTGATAAAGAAGCCAGAAAATTAAATGTTGGTGGTGAAGTTATTTGTTTCATTAGTTAATAATCAGGAGATAAAAGTATGTCACGAATAGGGAAATTACCAATCGTATTGCCACAAAGTGTAACCATCAGTGTTTCTGATGACCACATAGTAACCGTAAAAGGACCTAAAGGAGAATTGAAACAAATGATTGACCCAGCGATAAAGCTTAAAGTTGTTGATCAGCAAATTGTAATTGAAAGAGAAAACGATGATGTAAGTGCAAAACATGGTCTTTATCGTTCGCTTATTGCCAATATGGTTATTGGTGTTTCTGACGGTTATAAAATTGTTCAGGAATTAATAGGTGTTGGGTATAAAGCAGATGCTCAAAATAATATATTGGAACTAGCTTTAGGGTATTCTCATAATTTTTTTATAGAAATGCCTAAGGAAGTTACTGTAACTACTGTTACTGAAAGAAGTAAACCTCCTACAATTATTTTGGAGTCAAATGATAAACAGCTTATCGGTCAGATGGCAGCTAAAATTCGGTCTTTAAGAAAACCTGAACCATATAAAGGCAAAGGTATTAGGTTTAAAGATGAGATTATAAGAAAGAAAGCTGGTAAATCAGCCGTACAAAAATAAATTAAAAAAAAACAAACTCTTTGAGTAATGGCTATAAAGAATTTTAAGGAATACAGAAGGAAAAGAATTAAAATGAGGATTCGTAAGATCGTTTACGGAACGGCAGAACGTCCTCGATTATCGGTCTTTAGAAGTAATACTAATATTTATGTTCAGTTGATTGATGATGATGCAAAAAAGACTTTGGTTGCTGCATCGACTTTAGAACCGGAAATTGCTTCATTGAAAGTTACTAAAATTGAGAAATCAAAATTGGTTGGTAAATTAGTTGCCCAAAAAGCTATGGAAGCTGGCTTATCAGCTGTAGTATTCGACAGAGGAGGATACCTTTATCACGGAAGAGTTAAATCATTAGCTGAAGCAGCAAGAGAAGCTGGTTTAAAATTTTAATAAGATATGTCAAACGCAAATATCAAGAGAGTAAAATCTAGCGAAATCGAATTTAAAGATAGATTAGTTAGTATCCAGAGAGTGACAAAAGTTACTAAAGGAGGTAGAACTTTTAGTTTTTCTGCAATTGTTGTTGTTGGAAATGAAAGTGGAGTTGTAGGATACGGCCTTGGTAAGGCTAAAGAGGTAACTGCTGCTATTGCAAAAGGAATTGATGATGCTAAGAAAAACCTGATTAAAGTGCCGGTTTTTAATGGAACTGTTCCTCATGAACAATATGGGAAATATAGCGGAGCTTATGTGTTTTTAAAACCTGCTGCTCCTGGAACTGGTGTTATTGCCGGTGGCGCTATGCGTGCAGTTTTAGAAAGTGTTGGAGTTAGAAATGTACTAGCTAAATCAAAAGGGTCGTCTAATCCTCATAGTGTTGTTAAAGCTACCATGGATGCATTAATTAGTATGAAAGACCCATATACTGTTGCACAACTTAGAGGTATCTCGATGAGTAAAGTATTTAATGGGTAATTCTTAAGGAAAAATATTGTTATGAAAAAATTGAGAATAAGACAAATAAAAAGCGGTATTGATAGGACTGCTGACCAAAAACGTACACTTATTGCCTTAGGAATTAAAAAAATGCAAAGGCCTGTTGATGTTATTGCGACTCCTCAGATTGAGGGTATGATTCGTAAAATAAGTCATTTATTATCAGTAGAAGAAATTAATTAAAGAT
Organism: uncultured Bacteroidales bacterium; assembly: GCA_964473775.1. Taxonomy (GTDB): domain Bacteria; phylum Bacteroidota; class Bacteroidia; order Bacteroidales; family CAIWKO01; genus CAIWKO01. The sequence goes on from CAYYQJ010000261.1 coordinate 3,627, forward strand.
ATTTAATCATAATTACGATGGATTTAAGTAATCTGAAACCTGCGAAGGGATCAACTAAGAAAAATAAAAGAATTGGCCGAGGTCAAGGTTCTGGTAGAGGTGGTACTTCAACCAGAGGAAATAAAGGTGCTCAGTCAAGATCTGGATATTCAAGAAAACCTGCTTTTGAAGGTGGACAAATGCCTTTAATCAGGAGAATACCCAAATTTGGATTTACAAATTTTAACCGAGTTGAATATAGCGGTATTAATGTTGATACTTTACAAAAACTTGCTGAAGCTAAAAATCTAACCGAAATCAATATTGATACCTTAATTGATAACGGATTGGCTTCAAAGAAAGATTTAATAAAAATTTTAGGAAGAGGTAAATTGAATCTCAAACTGAATGTTACTGCTCATGGTTTTTCTGAATCAGCTGTAAAAATTATTGAATCGCTAGGTGGAACCGCTACAAAAATTTAAGGCATGAAACGATTAATAGAAACAATTAAAAACATATATAGGATTGATGATCTTCGAAAGAGGATAGTTTTCACCTTAGGAATTATTCTCATTTATCGACTAGGTTCTTATATTGTTTTACCTGGTATAGATCCTCATATGCTTGGCGCATTACATAAGCAAACCAGTGATGGTTTACTTGGGCTCTTAAATATGTTTTCAGGAGGTGCTTTTTCTAATGCTTCTATTTTTGCTTTAGGGATTATGCCTTATATTTCTGCTTCTATTGTTGTACAGTTGTTAGGAATGGCTATTCCTTATTTTCAAAAACTTCAGAAAGAAGGCGAATCAGGTAGAAAAAAAATTAATCAAATTACAAGATTTCTTACCGTTATAATTACAGCAGCTCAAGCTCCTGCTTATATTGGTAATATTACTAGTCAATTACCTAGTGAAGCCATTTATCCGTTTATTCCTGAAGGCTCACCGTCTTTATTCTTTTGGGTTTCTTCGGTTGTAATACTTGTATCAGGTACCATGTTTGTTATGTGGCTTGGTGAGAAAATTACTGATAAAGGAATTGGTAACGGGATTTCTTTAATTATTATGATAGGCATCATTGCGCGTTTACCATTTGCTTTAGTGGGTGAATTTGTTTCAAGAATGGAGCAGCAAGGAGGTGGTCTTATAATCTTTGTTGTTGAACTTGTTGTATTAATTCTGGTCATACTTGTATGTATTTTATTAGTGCAAGGTACCAGAAAAATTCCTGTGCAATATGCAAAACGCATTGTGGGTAATAAACAGTATGGCGGTGTTAGACAGTATATTCCTTTAAAAGTAAATGCTGCTGGTGTTATGCCAATTATTTTTGCTCAGGCTATTATGTTTATTCCTATAACCATTGCGGGATTTGCTAATTCTCAAGCTTTAACCGGTTTTGCCAGAACTTTCTCTGATTTTAATGGATTCTGGTATAATTTCACCTTTGCTGTGTTTATTATTCTATTTACATATTTTTATACTGCTATTACAATCAATCCTAACCAAATGGCTGAGGATATGAAGAAAAATGGCGGATTTATTCCTGGAATAAAACCTGGAAAA
>CAYYQJ010000262.1:0-5165 GCA_964473775.1 uncultured Bacteroidales bacterium
TACACGGCTCTGAACACTCTTTCCCTACACGACGCTCTTCCGATCTACTTCCTTGTACATTCACTAGAACAAAACTTCTGTGTTGGGAAATTAGGTCTGAAATCATTATGACAAACCGGACATTCCAATAGTTCCAATTCAACTCCAACAATCTTTTCTGGCTTCACTGATGCCTTTTCACTCCACATATTCTTTGGCCTATGTGCAAGTCTGTATCTGGTTTTACTGGCTTTTTCGGCCTCATGACTACAATCAAATGAACAGTATTTTTGAACATTGTTTTTGGCCAAAAATTCTGCTCCACATTTTTGGCAGTTTTTTGTTTTTCCTTTCGGTTCCTTTGCTAATGAATATTTTTCGCACAATGGACTACAATATTTCTGGCTCTTACGAGATGCCTCAAACTTAGTGCTGCACTCCAAACAAATACTCAATGGTCGGCCCTGAGACGATAATAAATCAGCCTTTTTCTGTGCTCGTTGCCTGTCCTGTACCAAAGGTGTGGATGTCTTCGTGGTTTTATTCGTCCTGCACCCAACGCAATCCTTCTGCACGTTACTGGTAGGCTTATATTCAATACCGCATTTCCGGCAAACTTTTGAAGCTGCTGTCCGAGCTTTCTGTCTTTTCGGCGAAGACACTTCTTCCGCTGGCATTTTCGTTTTTTTAGTCTTTACTATGTATGCATGCTTACTTCTGTTATCTGCAATCTTAGCACATTCTGAACCACAATAACTTTTATTTCTATGAGATGTAGGGATAAAATCTACACCACATTCCTTACATTTTAATGACTGTTTTTCCTGGTTTAAACACTGTTCAACCGGCTCTGAAACGCGAAGGATATTTGTCTCGTTTTCTTTTATTTCAGGTAATTTCTCAAACTCTCCATCTACATGACCATCCTCGCTGGAAATTGTATTTCCATTATGATTTTCACAAGCACTGCACAAATCATCATCAATCCAGTAACACGGTTCCCCCGTTTTCTCAATACACTGATGACAATCATCCTCGGTACAACCACAAACACGGCATCTTTGAATCTCCGCTTTCTGACTTCGGTCTTCTGGCTTCCAGCTTCCGACTTCAAACTCCTTTACCGCCTTCAATAAAACTTCTTTCCAGTCTCCCTGGAAACTCTCAACCGCACCTCCATCAATATGGATATGCACTTCCTGAATTGTAACTTTTATTTCCATAGCATTAATTATAAATCCTTATTTAAAATTTCAGTAGCAGACTCAAGAACATCATTTATATGCTGCTTGATTTCGTCATCACTATATCCACCAATAATTTTCAATTGTGTAGATAAATAGTTTACTGTTTTTACAAGTTTTGCAAAATCACAATCCACTTTCATATCATTTTGGAAGGCGTTATTGCCAAGCATTTCAGCTAGTTTTTTTTCCATAACCTTAAATATTAATCAATATAACCAAGACACTTCAGCGTGTCCGGTGTACACAACAAACCCTCTTCCGAAAAAATCATAGGCACACTAAAAATCTTGTCTTCAGTCACCTTATCAATACTCAAATACACTGGTATTTTGCCTCTGACAGTTCCCTTATTATTATAAGTCCTGCCTATATTTCCGCTCATAGTCTTCACCAGCATTCCCGGATTCTTTTCCCCTTCCATACCTATCAGTTTTTGCCTTTTTCTTTATTCCTAACTTCTTTCCAATGCTCATAGCAAAGCTTCGCATCCGGAACACGCTCCAGAAGATTCAACTTTAAATGCCTTTCGCATCCGGGTGCATCACACAACTTACTGCTTGTCTCATTATGCCTATATGTCTTTCTCATAATTTTAAAATCTTAGTGTATCTTAGTAGTTTAAATAAAATCAACCATTGCCTCAGTCACGCACTTGTTGCATTCCTGGTTAACAAGCCTATCAATAGCATCCTCGCATTCCCAATCAAATAAGTAACTTTTTCCTCCAAACCTTCTCCAGCCGCCACTACCAACAGCACTATACTTCATTATCCTCCACATCGCCTTCTTACCATCATAAGAAGCCCTCAAAATGAGAATCCCATTCCTGGTCAGTTCCTGTGCCTTTGCCTTATTCATGATTATTAATGTTAACTATTTTCTTGCTCCCTGAATAGGTTTCGAACCTATTAGCGCCGCTTCCGAACCATCAGTCAGGGATTACCAGTGCTTTACTTAAAATCTTGCTAATGCTTCTTTGAGACATTCAAGATAAGTGTACATAGCACCAGCTTGAATAATTGAAATAGACCTTTGAACAGGGTCTATTTTTTCAGCTTCCTCACTTGCATTGAAATCGTTCAGTTTTTGCAACCTTTTTTCCAATTCAGATTTTTCGGATTCCAAATTTTGTTTGTATTTTTCCATATAACTATTGGGTTTTATAAAGCCCTCCCAAGGCATTTTTCTTTTGCTCCCTGAGCAGGATTCGAACCTGCGACCATCACGTGTAAATTATGGAGAAAAACCACGTGCTACTCTTCCACTGAGTTATCAGGGATACCGGTGCATTACTCCCGATTTTGTTCTTCTTTTAAGGTTTCCAGTTGTTCTATTTCAGTTTCGTAATCATCATCTTGTGAAATAGGGCAAATAGAAATACCGATGGTATATTCATCTTCCCTTAATTTTCTCAATTTACCTGTTTGGTTATCCCTTATCAATACTGATTTTAAACTACCATCTTTATGGTATTCTTTAACATGTCCGAAGCCTTCAATAAAATAGTTATTTTCGTTTCTCATGAAACTCACTGCAAAATGTTTTGCAATATCCTCCTGTGTTGTTCCGGGATAAAAATGTTCAGACCAACCTTTTATTTTCGATTCAGACCAATTACATTCTATTTCGTATTCGTCTGTTCTGATTACCGTAATTTTGAATTTTGACATATTTTTAAGGTATTGTGGTTTAAAGCGAACTAAAATTCAAATTAATCAACTTATACTGGTCATCTCCAACCCTCTTATAAAAGCTGATATACCTCCTTGTGTTGTTGGTAGTGATGGATTCCTTAATCAACTCCATTGCCTTCTCCCACAACTCATGTTTAATCTTCAACTGAAACAAACCCAGCACTCGGTTCTTGTCCAGTCTGCCCTTGCTCGTAGTGAATGCCGAATTAACCAATGTGGACAAATCAGCATCTGCGCCTTGAGTTTTCAGGGTTAAAAAGTCATTAATACAGGTCTGAGCCAACTGAATTCTGTCATCAAAATCTATGATGTCCTGAACCTTCACTTCAATTTTCAAACTCTTGTTGAAATTATACATGGTAATGTTGCCTTTGGAATCAGTTTTGCGTTCCATACCATGCTGCTTATACATAAGTTCAATCATTTCATCCATCTCCATCATGGCTTCTTTCTTAAACTTCTCAAGCCTCTGGCTGACTGCATCAGCCTGTTTAATTTGCCTGTTAATCAATGTTTCTTTAGCTTTGTCAAACTTACTGATGTACGCAAATGGCACATCCTGACCTTTGTGGTTTGTCCACACCTTCTTTGTGGCTTCCTTTTTCTTACTTTCGGCTTCTGTCTTCCGACTTCCAGCATTTTCTGTTTTTTCCATATTACTGATTTTTAAGTATTTTTATTCTATTTTTTATTATGTCAATTTCATTTTCAATTTCCCTGATATCCTCCCGAACCTTCGATGCCAGTTCTGCCGAACATCCCCGGAGCAATACCAGATTCTTATCATCCACCCGCTCCTGAAGCATCTTCATATCTCTTTCCAAATTTGCCATCTCATTACTTCCGGCTTCCGTCTTCGGTCTTCTGACCTTCCTGAATCCTGCAATATGCTTCTTCATAAATAAATCTATTTGGGTAAACATTAATATTCTCTACCGACTGCCAGCCGGTATAACTTTTATAAGCCAGTTCCCGCGAGTGCTCGCGGGGAATTGCATTCCCCGTGTCTCCCTGATGAAGCCACATCTCGTCCCGCTGCGCATACACATTCTTGAACCATTGCCAGTACAACTTAGTGCCCGACATCATTTTAACAGAAGCGGCATCATAAAAGCACTCATGCTCCAAAAACGCCATGCCCACTTCAAATTGAAGCTCATTATACCTGGATTCACTCATCCCGGTAAGCCTCATTATCGTTTTCTTATTTTCGACGGTATTCATATCCAATATTTTTACTATTAATGACTAATGACCAATAACTAATGACCCTTTATATCGCTTGTAAGTACTCTATTTTACGTTCCTCTGCCTGAGCAATCCTAACCATATCTATAGCATCAGCAATGCCCCTGAAGGTAGGTTTGTTTCTCCAGTAAAACTGTTGTAAGTGTTCGCCTCTCATTTCGCCCATCATAACCCTCAGCCATTTGCCTTCAATACCGTTCACTCTGAATATCGCTTCAGCTTCGCTGTCTTCAGGAGCATGCAGAACCGTAGGCAGCATAAAAATGCGGTCGCGGGTTTCAGAGAATAAAAACCTGTCCTTGTTTGCGCCTCTTTCAATGTTTTTCAACAGATAGGGAGTCCCGGACAAGATAAGCCCACACACCCCGCGCAATGCCGTCATAACGTCCTTTAAAAAGGTAACCTTACTACCTTCCAGAGCCGACACTTCATCAATTATAACCAGCGATTCTTTGCCCAGCAGATATTCGCGCAGCAAAGCAAGCTGACTGCTGATGATGCCTTCTTTATAGCATCCCACTTCTTTCATCAGACCAACAATAAGCCGCTTTCTGGTATTAGTACCTGAACAGTCGAAGTAATAAACCTTCTTCTTTTCCGATTCAAGCTTTTCTTTATGAAGCAGCAGCGCACAGGTCTTACCATATCCACCTTCACCAACTATCATCAGCGCTCTTTTGCTCTGAATAGCGCGGTCGCAGGTGCGCACCACATCAATATAATTTCGGGTGGCCACATGCTTGTAAGCATTCCGTCCGTTGATGTATTTCTTCAGTCGGCTCCAGGTGTCGTCACCTATCACTCCGGGCACATCCCATTTGGTGTCCAGATGACTCATCCAACTTTTGTTCAATCCAAGTCGCTTCTCTGCATACTCCGATTTCGTTAAACCACTATTAACCTGGTCGGCTAATATCTGGTCTCTGATTTGTTTTTTTTCTAAACATCAACCCCAAATTTTAACGCAAAAAAAAGTGCTACAAGCACTTTTTCAACT
>CAYYQJ010000263.1:0-5140 GCA_964473775.1 uncultured Bacteroidales bacterium
AGATAGCTTCAGGTGACTGGAGTTCAGACGTGTGCTCTTCCGATCTAACAGGCGTCAAATACACCAAAGATTTCAAATTCAAGGATGGGATTTTTATGAATTTCAACGAATTCAAAAACAATGCACCGTCCATCACTAATTTCGAAATGATTAAAAACAATACCTCCAGCGACGAAAACGATATCTATTTAAAATACACCATCACCGACACCTCAGGCAAAACCAAAAACAAATCCACTCAAAATTGCTTTGGTTTTTGCAATAAAGGCATATTGTATTTCAATAATGGCAACGATGGTTTCTATCGCATGTTTATCATCGGGGCACTATCTCATTACATTGCTTATCAGCACAGCAACCTCAGCAGTTATAATTATACCAACGACCCCTCCATGCTTGCATTTTCGGCCAATGAAGTCCGCGAATACCTACTCGATTTCGAAACAGGGGAGCCCATGGTTTTTAATTTTAAGAATTTTAAAGATTTCCTGAAAACCCATGATACCGAACTTTTGCAACAACTCCTGAAATCGAAAAACAAACGCAACATGATTCATTTTTATCTGTTGAAGTACAACGAAAAACATCCGATTTACTTTCCAAAATAAAAGGCGCAAGCTATAGGTAAATTGTATTCTCTGTGAGCCTGCTCGAATGGTAAGCTGAGATAAAGTCAGGATTTGTCTTTATTGCTTTATTTGGCTGCAATAAACTAATAAAGTTGGTTTTAGGATGTGTTTGTTTATTACTAAACTAATAAAGTTTATTTGCCAAACTCATACTTTTGATAAGCTTCCAAAAGTTTTTAACCCCATTCCTCTTTCCCCTCAAACCCCAAATCATCTAATTTCCTGTTATTCACTCAATCCGTTGAACCACATCAATGGATTTTTTTGTGCATTGAGTTTATCGTTGAACCCATCTCCACATCATTTTTTAGGTATTGATTTTATAAAGCAAAGCGATAAATAGCCTGATTTTTAGTATTGACCTTAAAGGTGAAATGGCAAAATAAAGTTTATCAGTATACCCTATAAAATATAGGTACTATTAAACAAAAATTATTAACCCATACTATAAAATGTAGGTATGCCTAAACAAAAATGATTGAGCATACCTACAAATTATAGCTATAGCAAAACAAAAGTGTTTGATATATCCTATAAAATGTAGGTACCATTAATCAAAAAATATTAATACATACTATAAAATGAAGGTAGTCCTAATCATTTATGTTTAACTATAGCTATAAAAATTAGGTAGTATTGATAAAGTTGTTTTTGTATTTTAAGTCTTTGCATCAACCCTCAAATTTTAATGTTTTTGCTTTATGAATAAGCTATCGCATTTCACAAAAATTTCGTTTCTTACTATTGACATTGAAAAGGATAGGCTGCGTGGATTCATATCTGACCATTGCGCACGCATGCGATTATGTAATAATCCTGTTTTTATATCCCTGATAAATGCAACCACTGTCCTGCATAATCAAATTTTTGCCAGGCTTGAATTTATTATTGGAAGAATCATAAGAAGTGAGTGCCAAAAGTGAGTGAACTAAGGTTTGGAGTTCACCTTTCACATCTATAAACTTTACAAATTCTCAAATAAAAAAAACGGGAGACGAATCATCGCCTCCCGTTTTCTATTCATACAAATTCGTATTACTTACTATTGATAAGCTTAATCGTACGAACCGTTTCGTTGTTTTCGTTCTTCACTCTCAGTGTAGCCATATAAACCCCGTAAGGCAGAGTTGTACCATCAAGTCTCACACTATGAATCCCCTTATCCTGCTCTTCACTAACCAAAGTACTTACCAGACTTCCAATACTGCTGTACACCTCAAGTGTCACCTTGCCGTTGAAAGGAATTTCGTAAGTAATCAGAGTAGATCCGTTAAAAGGATTTGGATACGAATTCACCGAAGCATTCTCTATAGTAGCAGTCTGCTGTTGAACTCCTGTAGCAAAAGTATTCACCACATCCACACTTAAAATAGCATCATTAATCACACTATACTGTCCGTCGGCCAACTCATTCAATGGGTCGGCAGCCAGAGTGAAATTGATAGCACTGCCATCAGTAGCATCCAGAGTTTTCAGTTTCAGAGTAAACAACTTGTCGGCAGCATTCAAATTCAAAGGAATTGAAGAATACCAACCAATTCTTAACTCATTGCCATCAACAGCCCATTCAAACGGACCATCATTGGCATTCATAACCACATTCTCAACTTCCACCTTATCAGATGGGAAATTCAGAATAATAGAAACTGCACCCACTGTAGAAGCATTCACCATACGAACCGGCAAATCAAATGCCTGATTAGCGCCCACCTTCATATCTCCGGAATTGATAAGGCTCAAAGTATTGCTTGCCGATTTGCTCAAAGTTGGATTAAAGCTGCCATTAAAGTCACCCGTAACCAAACCATACATATCCACAGTCATACTGTTTCCAGGATTTGCAGGAGCTAAAACAATCTGCGAAGCCCAATCCGTAGGAGGATTTGCTGGATTCTGAGACGATATTTTAGCATTCAGTGTTTTATAGAAAGTCCATGGATATGGAGATGGCAGAGGAGTACCATTAACAAATCTCTTTAAGATTTTTAATGCATCCGTACTGTTTACCAAATAATCCTGAGTTACTTCACCAGCCCAGAACATCACCTTCTCAATTTGATAAGGCTGAACACTCCACGAATTAACCAAAGCAGCATCAGTTAAATTAACCGCACCTTCAGTAGGATGATTTGATGAAGCAATCAGATCGTAATTGCCCGGACACATATTGTCTATTTCATAATGGCCTGCAGCATCAGTAGTCAAATCCTGACCAATAATATCCTGATGATACACATCACTGCTCAAATAAGCATTGATAGAAATGTTATCGGTTGGTATTAAATGAACCAAAGGAATGTTGGTAATGTTATAGAACATTTTGTAATAATCAAATTTACCCACGATTTTCTGTAAAGCATTATTTACAAGCGTAACTTCATCATAATTACTGCAAGATCCATTGGTAATCGTCCAATGCAAAACTGTTGGAGCAGCTCCGGCGGTCACACCAGTAACTGTAGATGTACGTGAATAAATATCAGTAATTGCCCCTGGACCACTTTGTATACTCCATGTTCCTATGCCAATTGCCGGATTATTTCCTGCAAGAGTAAATGTAGAAGTATTACATAATGTTTGATCAGGTCCTGCATTGGCAGTGGTTGCCAATTGGTAGAATGTAACAACAATATTATCATTTGCCGAGCAGGTCCCATTCACCACAGTCCATGTAAAAGTATAAGCACCCCAATCAGGAACATTAACTGTTGCTGCCTCATTGTGTATATTTGTAAACGAAACATCTGTAGAAGGACTGGCTGTCCATGTACCTTCGCCAATGCTGGCAGCAGTAGCACCCAAAGTATATTCTTTCAGATTACACGATGCATCAGCACTAGCAGCACCAGCATCAGCAGTAACGGCAGCATCAATAGTAACGCTTACAGCATGAGTATTTCTGCAACCATTCGCATTAACTATGGTCATCACACCTGAATAATTTCCTGCAGTTGCACCACCAGAAATTACAATTCCTGTCAATGTTCCAAAGCCTGCATTAAAAGCAAACGGAGTACTACCCTGATCTGCTAAACCTGCAGCATTGGCTGTATTATTCCAATCAATACTATAAGAAATAGGTGATTGAGAAGTTGCAGTATAATCTAAAGAAGTTGTTTGTGAGCTGTTGCTAAAACAAATTGGTTCTGCTGTTCCATCCGTATTGATAGTTGGTAAAATATTTACTCTTACCCCACCATTGAAATAATTAGAAACTGTAGGAATATCGCCATAAGGAGTATATTGTGGTCCTACCCCGGTAACTTCACATGCAGTTCCCTGAACATCTTCAACAAAGTAAAGCGAAGCGGTATCAGTGGTTGTCATGTGAGCAAGGTTCACATTGAATCGTAAAGTAAACAACACTTCATCCTGATTTAAAGTAATACCATCAGAAGGTTGAGAACCTATACCAACTATTCTATATAATCCGTTTGGACTTTGAGTTACTGTAAACTCATCCCAAACATGTCCCGCAACATCAAAAGCAGCATTTCTACTTACAACAGCAGTAACTTCTGATGAGAAAGGTATTGGATTTTCCACTGGTGAGAGTTTATTTGTATTATATCCAATAGATAATGAGAAACTACCCACACTATTAAAGTTCTTAGCAGTAATAGGAACATCAACGGTAAGGTCGCCATCGCACATAGCCACTGATGAAACAGTAGTGATAGGACATGTAGCAATAGTTACAGTTACATCTAAAGGAACAGGACTTTCGCATCCGTTCAGAATCTGAGTAGCATAATAATGTGCTCCGTTAACCAAAGCAGTTGTTCCGGTCAGCAGTGTTCCGTTTGATGGTGCATTATACCATTTTACAGAAGTCCCTGTAACAACCAAATCGTTTACAGTAGCTGCATTACAGAAAGTCTGAGCAGCATCACCAATTGGAGCATCGGTATAATAAACAGTGAATGTTCCGGGAATATAATCAATATTGTAATTGCTTTCCAGGAAGCCACCGTTGCCGGTAGCAGCCGAAGGAACAATATCATTAGGATGTACACCAGAAGCTGCGCCGGCAATATTATATCCGCCAGCACTGTTTAAAATAACATGAGTAACGGTTTCTCCATTTTGTAAATCAGAAGAAGAAACAGTAAAATGAGTAGTTCCTAAAACCAAATTGGCATCATAACATTTTGAGCGGTCATCAGCAGTAATGGTTAAATCTTTTTTACCAACGATGATATCCCCATTATTATAAACGATAGTATTATAATTGTCAGGATTAAAATTACCACCGACAGCTAAAGAAGGAATCACCTGACCTATATAGGTATTAACAGCAGCATTTGCAGCAGCACCTGTACCATAAGCAATAGTAACCGAACCAATGGTTTCACCGTTTTGTAAACCTGAAGAAGTAAAGGCTGTTGAACCTGCCGCTCCCGTTAATACTTCACCATAAGTTTTGGATTTATCATTGGCTGTTACTGAAAGATTGGCTTTACCAATAGTTACATTTCCGTCAACAGCAGCAAAAGTATAGTTTGTAGCGC
>CAYYQJ010000264.1:0-5137 GCA_964473775.1 uncultured Bacteroidales bacterium
AATTAATCATGTTTTTAATCGGCTCGAAAAATTTTTCAAATTTAATAAACTTTTTAATATGACAAACATAAATAAAACGGGGAATAAAATTCCCCGTTAGCTCATTAAATTTTATTTGGACAAAATCATGTTTTATCAGAATTCGACCTTGTAGCTGAATGGGTTGTTTTTACCTCTTAGAATTTTTATATGGGTGTTTACCAGTTCTTTGTTGTTGAATACGCCGGTTAGTTTGTCGGTTCCGCATCTTACTTTTTCGATTACTGCTATGCCATTATAGTTGGAAACGGCAGATTTTTTGGCTTTTTCGAGGGTGTAAATTATTCCTTCAACGGGTTTGTCGTTGCCTTTTTCGGTAGTGGTAATGGTTACGTAAGTATGATGTATGTTGATGGCAGGTATTTTAGTTGATTTATTGAAACGGGTGAAAAAGCCGTTGTTGGTTTGGATGTATTTTTTGGACATCAGTTTAAGATCGTCAAGAAGGGATCTGCAAGGTATAAAACTGTCTTCAAAATTTTGAGTAAGCACAGGTGAAACGCCATGAACCTCGCCACTTGTACCTTGCTGAGTGTGGAAAAGTTCTATTTTATCCGAAAAATCGTCGAGAGCAACTTGGGTAAAGGTGTTGGGAATTAATACAGAGGAATTTGTACTTAATATATTGAAATTTTTCTTTGCCAATGCTTCGCAGGCACTGTCGGCCAAAACTGAATAATCAGTAATATTCACACTCAGTTTGTCGCCTTCGCTAGCCTTGCCAAGGTCGCGCAGGGCAACTTTGGCCGGAGCGGTTAAAATAACTGCCATTTCGCACATTTCGTCTTTGGTGTCGTTTTTCATATCGCTATATCCGGAATTATCGGGAAAAGCAGCAGCGGCTGCATCGCGATTGGCGGCGGTTGCGAGTAAAAATTTTTCGACTTTATCTTTGAAATTCTGGTCGTTTGCATAAGCGGTGCTATCGGTGGATAATTCGGCTTCAACATTTGATAGCATTGACATTTCGGCTTGTTGTTCGTTGTTCATTGGATTAGGTTTTAGGTTTGAAAACAGGTTGAAATTTTTTGTAAAAGTAAAAATTTTATTGTTACCACAACAAGTAGCTAATATTTTTTTTTTGCGGATAATATCATGAACTATCAAAAGCTGTATCAACCTTATTTTAAAGTATTTAATTTATTTGGCAAAAAAAAAATAATTAACGCTTATTATGACTATAAAGACAAATTGGGGAATCAAAGGTAATTTTCAGGCAAAAGTTTTGATTATTTGAGGTATGTTCGTGGTGTTTTTTTTATTAAAAGTGAGCATCAATGCCAGCGGAATTGTGTAAACAGTGTTAGAAAAAAGGTGGAAAATGCCGGTTGTTGTTAGAAGCCTTATGGTTGTTGTTAGAAGCGTCCTGGTGATCGTTTTAAGCCATTTGGTTTAGGTTAGAAGCCCTTTGGTGAGTGTTAGAAGGCATTGGTTGGCGTTAGAAGCGTTATGGTGAGCGTTAGAAGCGTTATGGTGAACGTTAGAAGCGTTATGGTGAGCGTTAGAAGCGTTATGGTGAACGTAAGAAGCCTTATGGTTAACGTTTGAAGGTATTGATTGGTTTTTCGAGGTATTTGATTGAGGAAAAGGGTTTTAACCACAGAGGGCTCGGAGGGGGGCACAGAGATAAGATCTTATAAATAACAAATGACAAAAAACAAATAACAATAAAATTCCAAAAACAAAAAATCAATTATCAATTATTATAAGCGTTTGTATTTTTGGAGATTAAGAAATTGCAATTTATTTGTTATTTGGTAATTGAACCTTGTTATTTAAAATATTTTGCCAAAAAAACATCGATTTGAATGATATTGAAATGATAACCTCAATCAAATCGATCAACACGTCAAGAATACAGCTTCTCCCTCTGCCCCTTCAACTTCTCGTCCGAGATATAATCATCATACTCCGTTTGTTTATCAATCATGCCCTTTGGGCCCATCTCTATAACACGGTTACAAACGGTTTGTATAAACTCATGATCGTGTGACGACATCAGTATGTTGCCCTTAAATTTAATCAGGGTGTTGTTGAAAGCCTGAATGGATTCCAGGTCCAGATGATTTGTTGGTGCATCCAGCATCATAATATTGGCATTACGAAGCATCATGCGGGCAATCATGCAACGCACCTTTTCGCCTCCCGAAAGAACATTGGCTTTTTTATAGATTTCTTCGCCAGAGAAAAGCATTTTGCCAAGAAAACCACGCAGATACATCTCGGTTGTATCGGTCGAGTATTGTGCCAGCCAGTCGATAAGGGTGATGGGCTTGGTGAACAGATGCTCGTTTTCCAGCGGCAGATAAGCTTTGGTGATGGTTTGTCCCCAGGTAAATGTGCCGCTGTCGGCAGGGATATGGCCTTTCAGAATCTCAAAAAGATAAGTCATGGCTCTGGAATCGCGCGAAAGGAGAATGATTTTTTCGTCTTTCTGTATGGTAAACGACAAATCTTTAAACAGCAGGGTTCCTTCCACACTTTTGCAGAGATTGGTCACCTCGAGGATGTTGTTTCCGGGCTCGCGGGCCGGAGTAAAAATGATGCCGGGATACTTACGGGTTGAAGGCTTTATTTCTTCTATATTCAGTTTCTCAATCATCTTTTTGCGGCTCGTGGTCTGTTTTGATTTGGAAGCATTGGCACTGAAACGTGCAATAAATTCCAATAGTTCTTTTTTACGGTCTTCTGCCTTTTTGTTTTGATTGAGTTGCTGACGCAGCGCCAACTGACTCGATTCGTACCAAAAGGTATAATTGCCCGAAAATTGTTGCACCTTATTGAAATCTATATCGATGATGTGGGTACAGATGGTATCCAGAAAGTGGCGGTCGTGAGAAACCACCAACACGGTGTTTTCGAAATTGGCCAAATAGTTTTCCAGCCATTGCACGGTGTCGAGATCGAGGTCGTTGGTAGGCTCATCTAATAATAAGTTGTCGGGTTTGCCAAACAAAGCCTGGGCCAGCAACACTTTCACCTTTTCCTTGCCACTGAGTTCACGCATCAGCTTTTGATGGGTATTTTCTTTTATACCGAGTCCACTCAACAAGCTGGCAGCATCCGATTCGGCATTCCAGCCATCCATTTCAGCAAATTTTTCTTCGAGTTCCGAAGCACGTATGCCATCGGCCTCAGTGAAATCGGTTTTGGCATAGATGGCGTCTTTTTCTTTCATCACAGCACAAAGCTGTGTATGTCCCATCATTACGGTATCAATTACGGTGGAATCATTGAATTCGGAGTGGTCTTGTTTCAGCACCGAAAGTCGTTCGTTTACACCGAAAGTAACATTGCCACGAGTGGTTTCCTGTGCTCCATAAAGCACTTTTAATAAGGTTGATTTACCAGAACCGTTTGCACCAATGATGCCATAGCAATTGCCGGGAATGAATTTAATATTCACATCCTGAAAAAGGATGCGTTTGCCGAACTGAACGGCGACATCAGAAACTGTAATCATGTGAAAAAGCTAAATTGTTATATTGTTGGAAGTCGGAAGACCGAAGTCCGAAGTTGGAAAACGAATTGATAAACAGGGATTTTGGATTTATGGATTAATTTTGAGTTTGCAAAGGTAAGCAAATCAACCGGAATTGAAACATGATGTTTTCAAGCTTCCGTGTGGCATTGATGGGAATATTGAAAATTGAGCGTTGAGTATTGAGCATTGAAAATTAATAAAATGCTCAATGTTCTACATTCAATACTCAATGCTCAACTGAAGTACTTTAACGCACTTCCACCGTCCTTTTATCAATCTGATATTTATTCCTATCGTTTGAATTACGTGAAATCATTTCGGCCAGAAAACCACCTAAAAACAATTGTGTTCCCATAATCATGGCTGTTAAACCCACATAAAAATAAGGACTATTGGTTACCAAAGGAGCTTTAACTCCTATATTCAGATAATATAATTTCTGTGCGCCTATCATCACTGCTGCGGCAAAACCTATGATAAACAAAATGCTTCCCAGCGTTCCAAAAAGATGCATGGGGCGTTTGCCAAACTTAGAAACAAACATAATCGACATCAAATCGAGAGGCCCATTCACAAAACGGTTCATGCCAAACTTGGTCACTCCGTATTTACGTTTGCGATGTTCTACCACTTTCTCGCCTATCTTTTTAAAACCGGCCCATTTGGCAATCACAGGAATATAGCGATGCATTTCGCCATACACTTCTATGCTTTTAACCACGTTTTTCCGATAAGCTTTGATGCCGCAATTGTGGTCGTGGAGTTTCACACCCGACATTTTGCTGGTCATCCAGTTGTATAATTTCGAAGGAATGTTCTTTGATAAAGAAGGATCGTGACGTATTTTTTTCCATCCCGAAACCAAATCATAGCCTTCGGACTTAATCATTTGAAATAATCCGGGTATCTCGTCGGGGCTGTCCTGCAAATCGGCATCCATGGTAATCACCACATCGCCCTGCACGGCCTCAAAAGCCACATTCAATGCAGCCGACTTGCCATAGTTTCTTCTGAATTTAATTCCTTTGATGTTTGGATTTCCGCTGTGCAAAGACTCTATGATATTCCACGAAGAATCGGTGCTGCCATCGTCAACCATCACTATTTCATACGAAAGATTATTTTCATTAACTACCTTCTGAATCCAATCAATGAGTTCGGTCAGCGATTCTTCTTCATTATATAAAGGAATAACAATTGATACGTCCATTTTTTCGGGATAAACTTAAAATACTTCGGTGAATTTTTCTTTTTTACGTACAAACAAGGCAGCAATCGCAGAAAAAATAATTCCGAAAATTACACTGCTTTGCAGACTCTTTAATACAGTTTTCGTATTGCTAACCAATGCCAGATCGTTGATGGCTCCTTGTTTTTTATCTTCAGGAATATAAGGATTATTCTGTATCATCTCAACGCCTTTTTGAGCATCATGCATGGCCCGTTCAGTATCGAAAACAAAATAGAAAAGAAGATGATAAACAAACATCGCAAGGGCACAGGTTAAGGCCATACTCAGGCAGAATATAAAAGCTTTTCCATAATTGATATGCCCATCCATAAAATTGTAGATCGGAAGAGCACACGTCTGAACTCCAGTCACCTGAAGCTATC
>CAYYQJ010000265.1:0-5131 GCA_964473775.1 uncultured Bacteroidales bacterium
TTCAGACGTGTGCTCTTCCGATCTCTTTCTGCAGGTGGTTATACCTTTTCACAAGGACATGGTCTGGTTTATAATTTCTTTCCTCCAACCACCTCTTATCCATCCAACTGTACAGGATCAAAAACAGTAAACTTTACAACAGGAACTATTGAAGATGGCAGTGGTCCAAGTGATTATCAGAACAATAACGATTGTCAATGGTTGATTTCTCCTACCGAGACAGTTTCAAAAATCACCTTAAGTTTTATTACTTTTTCAACAGAAGCCACCAATGATATAGTAACGATTTATGATGGCAATTCAATTTCTTCACCTGTTTTAGCAACCTTCTCAGGAAGCACCTTACCAGGCAGCATCACATCTACAGGGTCTGAAATGCTGGTACGTTTTCAAACTAACGGAAGTGTTACCAATAGTGGTTGGAAAGCTTCTTATCGCTCTATTTTTCCGGTTTATTGTAATGGCATTACCACTTTGACAGCCGAAACTGATACCATACACGATGGAAGTGCATTAGAAACCTATACTTATAATCATTTATGCAGATGGATTATTTCTCCACCAAATGCGCTAAGCATTACTTTAGACTTCCTGGCTTTTGATATGGCAACCAATGATTCACTTCGTATTTATGACCAGATAAGCAACACCAAAGTAGCATCTTATTCAGGAAGTTCACTGCCTGCTTCTCAAACATATAATACCAGCAAAATACTGGTAATGTTTAAAACAGATAACTATCTGAATGGTCAGGGATTTGATTTATCTTACAATTGCACTTTGTCACAAGCCGGTATAGAAAATAAGGGTTTGAAACAGTTTGCTGTATTCCCAAATCCTGCTAATACAAAACTGAATATTCAATTTGTTTCTGAAAACACTGAGACACTCAATATACAGTTGATTTCTATTTCAGGCAAAACAGTTTACACTGAAGATTTGAATAATTTCACAGGTTCGTTTAATAAATCCATTGAAACAGGCACACTTGCAAAAGGAGTTTATTTGCTGAGAATTATTGGAGAAAAACAAACGATACACGAGAAAATAGTTATAGAATAAAACAAAAGTTCTATCTGACTTTTATCTCTTGAAGCAGGCATGAAAAAAATTGTTTCTTTTCTGATATTAATTTTTGGATTGCTTAAAATCACGTATTCTGAAAGCATTTCTAAAGAACAAGCTGAGCTTGTAGGGAGGAACTTTTACTTTGAACACATAAATTATATCAGGCAAACTGAATTTAAAAGTATTCAGGCTGATAAGGTATTTGAAATAAAATCAGGTGGAATTGCATCATATTATGTAATCAATTTCACTTATGAAGGATTTGTAATAGTTGCTGCTGACGATAGGGTTACGCCTATTTTGGGATATGCTTTTGAAAGCAGATATTCTGAATTGAATCAACCTCCTGCATTTATAAGGTGGATGCAGGATTATGAAAAGCAGATTCAGCTTATTATCAAAAAAAATCTCATCCCTAATCCTTCTGTTGCTAGTGAATGGAAAAAATACGGGACAAATAATCCTTCCTTACTTTTGTCGAACAAAAGCAACATCAAGCAAGTAGTCCCCATGGTGAAAACCATCTGGAATCAGGATAAATATTATAACAATTTATGTCCGGCAGCATCAGGAGGCCCTGATGGTTATTGCTATTCAGGTTGTGTTCCAACTGCTATGGGTCAAATCATGAATTACTATCGTTATCCGGCTCAGGGAACAGGTACTTATAAATATAAACCTGCCGACTTTGATTCTTTGTCTGCTGATTTTGGGAACACAATTTATCGGTGGGACCAAATGCCACTTGAAGTTACGGATAGACAAAACGACTCTGCTGTTGCCACTTTATTATATCATCTGGGTGTTTCTGTTGATATGGATTATGGCCCGGATGGATCCGGAATGTTTAACCACAGTGCCGCCAGATCTTTGCGAAATTATTTTAAATATTCACAGCATTGCCAGTACATTTTCAGAGATACCGCAACACATACCAATTGGAAACAATTAATATTGAATCATCTCGATCAAAAGAAACCTCTTTATTATGCAGGGTGGGCTGATACCAATAATATTTCTGGCCATGCTTTTGTGTGCGATGGATATCAGGATACTTCTTATTTTCACTTTAACTGGGGCTGGGCAGGTCAGGATGACGGATACTTTATTATCGATAATTTAACTCCAAGCGGCAATGACTTTACCCTTGACCATGAATTGATATTGAATTTTTATCCTGATTCATCGGCTGATTATCCTGCACTATGCCAAAACAATTCTATAATGACGCATACCAAAGGCACTTTAAGTGATGGAAGTGGTCCCTTATATAAGTATAAGAATAATATGGATTGTGAATGGTTGATTCAACCAAAGGATTCTGTCAGTAGTATAAAACTCACTTTTCTGGAATTTAAAACTCAATCGGATTCTGACAAAATCATTGTTTATAACGGCCCCTCTATTGCTTCTCCTGTATTAGGAGCTTTTTCAGGATCAAACATCCCCTCTCCTATTATTACAGCAGGTACCTCTTTATTGGTCAGATTTATAACTGATGATAGTATTACTGATGAAGGTTGGCTGGCAAGTTACGAAACCACTTCAGCCATATTTTGTTCCGGAATAAAAAACATGACCACTGCTTCTGGAAGTTTTTCTGATGGTAGTGGCAATTTTGTTTATCATCCCAACGAATTATGCAGATGGAATATACAACCCACAGGAGCAACGAGCATTCAACTCCATTTTTCTGCTTTTGATATTGCTGCAGGTGATTATTTGAAAGTAACAGACATTGTAAATAATCAGGTGCTGGCAACACTCACCGGATCTATAATTCCTGCAGATGTTACTTGTAATTCGAGCAATATGTTGGTATTATTCAAGTCCTTCGATAAAAATTTAACACAGGGTTTTTCTGGGAATTACTTTACTACCAATTCTATCAATGAAAACAACCCACTTTTAAATAACATTATTATATCACCCAATCCAACAAAGGATTATTTTATATTACAAACAAAAAATGCTACTCCGGGTTATTATAATCTGGCCATTTATACCATTGATGGTCGTCAGGTTCATTCAGAATCTTTTGAATTAAAATCCGGAGGCTTTGAAAAAACAATAAATATATCATTACTAAAATCAGGGATGTATTTACTATCTTTGTGCAATAAAAACGAAAACTATTTTACTAAAATCATTAAAGAATAAATGCTCTTTATTATGAAAAAATCCATACTTATACTTGTTTCTCTGGCTTTCTTTTTTACTTCTGTTATGGTTAAGGCCGACAGAGTTGATATGATAACAGCACGAAAAATTGCCACCAATTTCTATTTGGAAACATCAGTTAATTATGGACAGACCATAAAGGGCAATCTAAATCTTGGTTTAAGTTTTACAAAATTCTCGGGTAGCGAAGAAATGTATTATGTTTTTTCATCATCAAATGGATATGTAATAATTGCTGCTGATGACGATGTTTATCCTGTACTTGCTTATTCGTTCGAAGAAAAATATAAAACAGAAAATGTTTCTCCTGAGTTCTCATCCTGGATGAATGAATATGAACAACAGATCCAATACATCAAGAGCCATTCAATTAAAGCTGATACGAATATTACTGGCGTATGGCAAAAATATCTGGCAAATGATTTCGTCCCTCAAAACACCAAAAACGGAACAAAATCAGTATCTCCTTTGTTAATGTCCATTTGGGATCAGGGAAGATATTACAACTATTTGTGCCCTGCTGATACCGGTGGACAAGACGGACATGTATGGTCTGGCTGCGTTGCAACGGCTATGGCTCAGGTAATGTATTATTATCGTTATCCGGCACAAGGAACCGGATCGCATGGTTATTATTCCGACTATGGATATCTTTCTGCCAATTTTGGAACCACCACATACAATTGGGATGCTATGCAGAATGATATTGCAGGAAAATATAATTTTGATATGGCGCAGCTACAGTATCATCTTGGAATTTCAATAGATATGGGCTACAGTCCCAGTGGTTCGGGTGCATATATGGGTGATGATGTTAATGCATTGAAGTCCTATTTCGGATATTCTTCTACAACCCAGCTTTACAACCGCAGCAGCTATAATGATGCGGCATGGGCAAATTTAATTATTGGAAATCTTGATAATAAAATGCCTGTTCAATATGCAGGGTATGGCAGCGAAGGTGGTCATGCTTTTGTTTGTGATGGCTATCAGGGTACAGACTATTTTCATTTCAATTGGGGATGGAGCGGTGTTTACAACGGATATTTTTATCTTAACAATCTGAATCCCGGATATACTTTTAACAGTGGACATCAAGCTATTTTAAACTCATATCCAGCAACAGGATTCCCTGAATATTGTACAGGATTAGCGACAATTACGAGTACTTTTGGTACCATTGAAGATGGAAGCAGTCCAAGATTTAATTATCAAGACAACAAAGATTGTATGTGGCTGATTGCTCCTACAGATGTAATTGATAATATCCGCTTCAATTTTGAAAGGTTCGATACTGAAAACACCAATGATATTGTGACTATTTATAATGGTGAAAGCACTTCTGATTCAGTATTAGGCGTATTTTCAGGGAATACACTTCCATCTCAAATTGTTTCTACAGGGAAAAAAGTGTTGGTTCGTTTTACTACCAATACTTCAGCAAATGCCAATGGCTGGCTTTTAACTTATAATGGGAAACTTACAAGCTTTTGTAATAGCCTTACAGAAATGAATACACCAAGTGGAACAATCACAGACGGTAGTGACATATACAATTATAATAGCAACAGCAATTGCAAATGGCGTATCAATTTGTCTGAAATTTCTAACATTAATTTGCAATTCACAAGTTTTGATCTTGCTAATGATAACGACTTTGTTAAAATATATGATGAAACTGCCAACACAGAAGTAGCAACTTTTACTAATGCCTCACCACCTCAAAATCTATCGATTGTCACCAACAAAGTCTTAGTATTTTTCAAAACCAATAGTCTCGATAACAGCACCGGATGGGCATTAAATTATTCCTCTTTATCCTTAAGAGTGAATGAAATTAAAGGAAGTTATTTACTAATCTCACCTAATCCTGCATTTTATT
>CAYYQJ010000266.1:0-5130 GCA_964473775.1 uncultured Bacteroidales bacterium
ATCCCGAAA
Source organism: uncultured Bacteroidales bacterium (assembly GCA_964473775.1). Taxonomy (GTDB): domain Bacteria; phylum Bacteroidota; class Bacteroidia; order Bacteroidales; family CAIWKO01; genus CAIWKO01. The sequence continues at coordinate 10 of CAYYQJ010000266.1, forward strand.
TTGCGGAGCAAATCGAGTTTGAAGTTTTCGTAATCGCGGAGTTCCTGATGTTCGGAAACGATGTGTTCGCAAACATCATAAAACATGTTGGCAATGTCAACTGCCAGACGTTCGCCAAACAAACCGTGTTTGCGTTTTGCATAGATTACCTCGCGTTGGGAGTTCATCACATCATCGTATTCGAGCAAGCGTTTACGAATGCCGAAGTTGTTTTCTTCTACTTTTTTCTGAGCGCGTTCGATGGATTTGGTAATCATAGAATGCTGAATGACTTCGCCTTCTTTAAGACCCAGACGGTCCATGATGCTGGCGATTCGTTCGGAGCCAAATAAACGCATGAGATCGTCTTCGAGAGAAACAAAGAACTGAGAAGTTCCCGGGTCGCCCTGACGTCCGGCACGACCTCGTAACTGACGGTCGACACGACGAGACTCGTGACGCTCGGTACCAATAATGGCCAAACCGCCTGCATCTTTTACACCGGGTCCGAGTTTAATATCGGTACCACGACCGGCCATGTTGGTAGCAATGGTAACGGTGCCTGCCAAACCTGCTTCGGCAACTATATCGGCTTCGCGCTGATGGAGTTTAGCATTGAGTACATTGTGGTTGATGCGGCGAAGTTTAAGCATTTTGCTTAATAATTCGGAAATTTCGACCGATGTGGTACCTACCAACACGGGACGACCTTTGTTGATGAGGTTGGCAATTTCGTCGATTACTGCATTGTATTTTTCGCGTTTGGTTTTGTAAACCAAGTCTTCAAAATCTTTTCTAACAATGGCTCTATTGGTAGGAATTACTACCACATCGAGTTTATAGATATCCCACAATTCGCCCGCTTCTGTTTCGGCAGTACCTGTCATACCCGCAAGTTTATTGTACATACGGAAGTAGTTCTGAAGGGTGATGGTGGCATAAGTTTGTGTAGCCGCTTCAATCTTTACGTTTTCTTTTGCTTCGATGGCCTGATGGAGACCATCGGAATAACGGCGACCTTCAAGAATACGACCGGTTTGTTCGTCAACAATTTTAATTTTATTGTCCATGACCACGTATTCTACATCGATTTCGAAGAGAGAATAAGCTTTCAATAACTGGGTAACGGTATGAACTCTGTCGGATTTTAATTCATAATCCTGAAGGAGTTCCTGTTTTTTTAGAATGCGTTCGGTTTCGTTTAATTTAGATTTTTCGAGGTCAGCAATGGCAGTGCCAATATCGGGCAGGATGAAAAAACGGTCGTCGTCGGTGCCTGCGGTAATTAAATCGACGCCTTTTTCGGTAAGGTCAACGGAATTGTTTTTTTCGTCAATCACAAAGAACAACTCATCGTCGATGATGTGCATGTTTTTGCTTTGTTCGGCCATGTAGAAGTTTTCGGTTTTCTGCATGAGGGCACGCATACCCGGTTCGCTGAGGAATTTGATGATGGCTTTGTTTTTAGGCAATCCACGATGGGCACGGAACAAGAGTTTGCCGCCTTCTTTTTCGTTGTCGGAACTCAGTGGAGTTTGAGATAATAGTTTTTTTGCTTCGGCTAATATGGAAGTAACGAGGTTTCGCTGTGCAGAATAAATGCGCTGTACATTGGGACGGAAAGCTTCGAATTCCTGGTTTTCGCCTTTGGGAGTAGGTCCGGATATGATGAGAGGTGTACGTGCATCATCAATCAAAACGGAGTCAACCTCATCGACGATGGCGTAATTGTGAATTCTTTGAACGAGTTCTTCGGGAGAACGGGTCATGTTGTCGCGAAGGTAGTCGAACCCAAATTCGTTGTTGGTTCCATAAATAATATCGCTCATGTAGGCTTGTCGTCTTTCTTCCGAATTGGGTTCGTGGCGGTCGATGCAATCAACGGTGAGGCCGTGAAACTGGAATAGCATTCCCATCCACTCGGAGTCGCGTCGGGCGAGATAATCGTTAACGGTGACGATGTGAACTCCATTTCCCGGTAGGGCATTTAAGTACATGGGTAAGGTAGCCACGAGGGTTTTTCCTTCACCTGTTGCCATTTCAGAGATTTTTCCCTGATGCAGCACCACACCACCGACCAACTGAACATCGTAATGTACCATATCCCACTTAATCATATTGCCACCGGCCATCCACGAGGTGTCGTAAAAAGCCTTGTCGTTTACTATGTTGATACTGTCATAACGGGCAGCCAGGTCGCGGTCCATCTGAGTAGCGGTTACTTCTACCTTTTCGTTTTCTTTGAACCTGCGTGCGGTTTCTTTCATCACGGCGAAAGCTTCAGGCAAAATGTCGTTGAGGACTTCCTGAGATTTTTCGTAAGATTTCTTTACCAACTGATCTATTTCTGAATAGATAGCTTCTTTTTCGTCTATGCTGATGGATTCGTCGTTTTCAGCCTGATCTTTCAGACGAGCGATTTCTTCATCATCTTCTTTTAAGTATTCTTTAATGATGGAACGGAATTCCTGAGTTTTGCTTCTGAGGTCGTCGTTTGATAATTTCGAAATCGTTTCGTAAGCTTTATTAATTTCTTTTACAATAGGATTGACGATTTTGATATCGCGATCGGATTTGGTGCCGAGTAATGATTTTAAAAAATTAGCCATTGTGTTTTTTTGCTTTCTAAAATAATCGACAAAATTAACTAAATATGGGGAAGAATAGCTAAAAAGATTTGTGATAATTGCTATGCGATATTTCCGGATTTTAATAGACCAATTAGAGATTTGTTGATTATTTGGGGATTAGGTTTGTTTTTTATGAAATTTATATCGTTCTGTATTTTAACATTCAATGGATTAAAAAAAAAGAATAATCATTTTAAGTTTTGTGTTTTTTATAAATTTTATGTAGGTTTGCACAAATTTTCCAGCTTTGAAAGTCAAAAAAGAAATTAAAATAGCCATAATTTTTATTGCAACCCTTGCCTTGTTATATTGGGGTATTAGTTTTTTAAAAGGCAGGGATTTATTCAATAAAGAGCGGGTTTACTATGCTGTTTATAAGCAAGTAAATGGTCTTGTTGTGGCGAATCCGGTACTCATAAACGGGTTTAGGGTGGGCCATATTAAAAAGATGTATTTTACTCCTGACAATTCAGGACGGATTATTGTTGAATTCATTATCAATAATTCGGATTTGGATATACCTGCCAATTCAATTGCCCGACTGTTTAGTTCCGACCTTTTGGGTTCGAGGGCTGTAGAAATACAGATGGGCAATTCCACCACTATGGCCAAAGATGGTGATACCTTGAAAACTTTTGTTGAAGCAACTCTGGGTGAGGAAGTGAATGTGCAGTTTCAGCCCATCAAACAAAAGTTTGAATCGGTGATGTTGTCTATAGATACTGTTCTGGTGATTATGAAAAGTATCTTTAATCAAAATACTCAGAAAAATCTGGAACTTAGTTTCGAAAGCATACGGCATACCATACAGAATCTGGAACATACTACTTTTAATATTGACACCATTATGACCACTCAGCGTTATAAACTGGCCAATATTATCGGAAATGTGGAATCCATAACTCTGAACATCAAAACCAATAACGAAAAGATTTCGAATATTATTTCTAATTTCTCGAGTATCAGTGATACGCTTGCCAAGGCAAAACTGGCCAACACCATTCAAAGTGCCAACAAGTCGTTGAAGTCTTTTTCGGAAATTATGGATAAGATTAATAGCGGACAGGGTAGTCTGGGTATGCTTATCAATAATGATACCTTATACAATAACCTGAACGGTGCTTCGAAACAACTTAACGAGTTGGTGGAAGATGTGAAACTGAATCCACAGCGTTATGTAACTATTTCGGTTTTTGGCGGAGGCAAAAAGAAAAACGCTTACACACCACCTAAGAAATAATCTCTCTTTAGATTTTATTTTACCACAATCATCTTTTTCTGAATCACGGCATTTTCGGTATAAATGCGTGTGAAATATACTCCTGATGCATAATCGGTGAGTGGAAAAGTAAAGGTTTTTCCACAATTGGTATAAGTATGAAACAACACAGAAGCTGAAGTATAAACTTCTATTTTAGTGATGTTGCCGTTTTCAAGATTATCTTTCACCGTTATATTATCTTTTGCTGGCATAGGAAATACCCTGAAATATTCATCCAGCGTATTGTTCGTGCTGATTCCTGCTGTAGGTCCCCAGATTTGGAGTATCCATTCAGGATGATCAATAAAAGGGTTGCGGTTGTGCTGAATGCCATAAATGGTATTGTTGCGGTCTATTTCTTTCTGACTTACTGTATCGGCCAGTGCCCAGGCAACAAGAACATTTCTTGCCCAAAGCACAGGCTCAGCTCCTGACACCATAGCACTGCCTGGCCAACCTGAATCTTCGGTATAATAGCGGGTGGCCATATAGAAATAAGAACGGGCTACATCACCTTTATACTCATCAATGGGTTCGAAAACTGTGGAGCTGTAACCGGAATCGTTGCAGGGGCCCAGTTTGCTTCCATTCAAAGAGGTCCATGAGGCAGTGCCCACATCTCCGTAAGGAAAATTACTTCTTTTATTATTCACCCATCCATCGGTAGGATAGATATGGAAAATGTCGCTGTACATGGGCGATGCTCCGCCAAACCAACTTTCAGGGAAGGAGTGTTCGCGATTATAACAATTTCCTTCAGCGGAATAACTGCCGCATTGATTGGTCACAAAAGTGAATTCATAAGGAGGTGTGCCACCGGGAATATCAGAATATATATCCCATACTTTGCCATTGGGTTTTATATCGGTGGTTTGATAGGCTGTCCACAACTGTGCATAGGTGATGCTGGTGTGGTTCTTTATTATATTATGTAAGGCAACTTTTAAAGGCAGACCTGAGAGTCCTTGTGCGGCATCATAATAGCCGGGAGGTATTTGTGCAAAACTGCCCAGCCATAAGAGCATGGCAAAGTAAGAGAGAATTATTTTTTTCATAAAATGAGTTTGTTAAAAAGTAAAAAACGAGTTTTGTTATAGTTTATTGTTGTCGTTTAAATAGTTTTCTAGCGCATTATCATAAATGGCTTTTGCTTCGCAAATATTGCCGAAGGAAACATCGTCAACACGCATTTCGCCTTTGGTTACATGGCCAAGCAAGGTACATGTTACTTTAGAATCAATGATGAAATCA
>CAYYQJ010000267.1:0-5121 GCA_964473775.1 uncultured Bacteroidales bacterium
CAGCCGGCACCTGTGGTAGTAACTACTTATGGTGGCTCGACTTATTGTCAGGGAAATTCAGCAAATATTGGTGCAACTGTCGTCGGAGGGACTGCACCTTATACCTATACATGGAATCCTCCGGCCAGCAACAGCCCATCCCTCTCAGTAATAGTTATGGATTCCGCCACTTATCAGGTTTTTGTCACCGATTCAAACGGATGTGTATCAAACACAGGTACCATCACCGTTTACATACACCCAATATTGAAAGCCTCCATTTCTGGCAATAATAATATATGTACAGGTCAATCCGCAACATTAAATCTAACCATTCAGGGTGGTGTTCCTCCTTACAATTACATTTGGAACAACGGACTCGGAAGCCAACCCTTACCCATAAGCATCACTCCTACTGTGACCACCACCTACATTGTAACAGTGTATGATGCCTGCAACTCACTACCAGCCATCGACTCATTCACTGTAATAGTACATCCTTTACCAGTGATAATTGTAAACGCCGATATGGTGAAAGGTTGCGGTTCATTGAATGTTAATTTATACGACAACAACTATCTAACCGACAATGAGTATCAATGGAATTTTGGTGATGCACAATCGGGCAACAATAACATATCCACAGAATCAAATCCCATTCATTTCTATAACCAGATTGGAATGTATGATGTTAGTGTAACCGTAACCAGCGAATTCGGATGCAGTTCCACTCAAAACTATCCTCAGTTTATTCAGGTTTTCAATGTGCCAATGGCTGCCTTCCGTGTTGATAGAGCAAAAGTTTCTCTCGATGACCCCATGATACGTTTCACAGATGAATCTTTTGATGCTGACACATGGTTTTGGGATTTTGGCGAACCGCTCTCAGGGATATATAATACTTCCAATCAAAGGAATCCATCGCATTCTTATTCAGAAACAGGCATTCAGACCGTTTGGCTCTATGTCGAAAACATACATGGATGCAAGGATACAGCTTCTAAGCAAATTGAAGTCCTCGACTATTTCACTTTTTATGCACCCAATGCTTTCACTCCCAATGGCGATGGCATTAACGATGAATTTCTTGGAAAAGGAAAAAGCATAGCCACAGATGGTTTCAAAATGACGATTTATAACCGTTGGGGCGAACGCGTTTTCGAAAGCGACGATATCAGCAAAGGATGGGACGGAACCAACAAGAGTGGTTTAAAAGCATCTCCTGAAGGTGTTTATACCTGGATTGCAGTGATGAAAGACATGTTTGGCATGGAACACAACTACAAAGGAAGTGTAACAATTATTCAATAAAACCTTCAATGATACGATAATATCATCTGGTTTGAGAATAACAAAAGTACTTAAGCAACTTACTTCCTCGCCTTATTAACCCCATTCAGATAAATCTTCTTAATGGAGTTTTTTTCTTCCCGCAGGCAAATGGCTTCTATTGTGGGGATTAATTCCTTATTGTGCACAGTATTCATCTTCACAATCTCGCCTAAAGCATAAGCTGCACTCCATCTGACCACAGTGCCGCTATGTTCGGAATTGATAAGCAAATTCTTTATGGCTTCAGTAAGATTTTCAGGATAAAGATGCGCAATATTGCCAACAACACGAGCCGATTCCCACTTAACCCTTGGAGTTTTTTCTGCCAGTGTTTGCGAAACAAAAGTAAGGCAATCAAGGCTTGCCCCTTCTGGATTTGATTTGGTGGCATATTCAATAGCTTCAATACAAGTGGCTTTTGCAGCATCTTTAGAAGCAGCAGCAAAATCAAGCAGTTGATTCAAATCACTTGGATTATCAAGAATCCATTTGCTTAGAATTTCATTCTTTTCTATAGGTTTAATACCTCGGTCGTTGATTAATTCCAGAAAATTCATTTAGAAAATTTTTGAACAAAGGTAAGAAATTTTGAATCTGTAGAGACGCAAAATGTTGTGTCTCTACCTGGATATAATCCTCAAATAATCCCCCACCCCATTAATATTCACCAAAACCCCTCCATCTTCCACCTCCACCACCTTCTGCGCAAATCCATCCAGAATCACCTTCAGATTCCCTTCCTTTCCATTATACCTTAATACCTCTTCCACTATGCTCCGGCAAAGCAGCACAGGATGTCCTTTTTCGCCCTTATATTCTGGAATAACCACATGATTAACCAAAAATTCCTGCAACAATGTATTTATAATATCTGCTGAAACCATGGGATTGTCGCAGTTGTGTATAAAACAGTTTTGATGCGCCACAGCCCGCGACAGCCCGCATTGTACAGAATAAAACCTTTCCCATTCGGGATGCTGATTTAAAACCAGTTGAACAGTAGAAAACTCAGGTGTGGACAGTGAATCATGTATAGCATCGTGATTATCGGAATTCACCACCACAATAATATCTTGAACATTGGCTTTCAAATATTCGGCGGCTATCTTCTGTATAAAATTATGGCCTTCATCAAACTTCAGCAAAGCCTTATGAGTGCGCATACGCGAAGAGTTTCCGGCTGCCAGAATTACGGCTGCAGATGGGTGGTTTGCATTCATCGTTTTACATCTCTAAATCAAAAAAAATCAAAATATCCTGACAATATTAACTAAATTTGCGCTGACTACAATACTATTTTTAATTATGAACGATTCGTTTGCGCCTGTATCTGCTGAAAGACTATATCATTACTTGTTTTCCGACCCAATAAATAATAATTTGGCAGGCATTGCCCCTCCCCTGTTTTTTCATCCTCTGGAAAATAAAACGGGCATCACTCAGGTTTTCGATAAAACCATCGCCACACCCATCGGAGTTGCTGCCGGTCCACACTCGCAGTTGGCTCAGAACATCATTGCTGCATGGCTTTGCGGCGCCAGGTATATAGAACTAAAAACGGTTCAAACATTGGATAACCTTCATATTTCCAAGCCCTGCATCGACCTTCAGGACGAGGGCTACAATTGCGAATGGTCGCAGGAATTACCAATTGAGCAATCCTTTCAGGAATATCTGAAGGCTCATGTTTTCATACATCTCTTGTCGCACAAACTGGGCTATGGCAACAATCCGCAAACGATTTTTAATATGAGTATGGGCTATAACTTCGAAGGAATCTGTCAGGAAAATGTCCAATGGTTTTTACGCAAAATGTCTGATTGCAAGGAAGAAAAAGAAGCTATCGTGACTGAACTGTCTTTACTGTATCCTGACATCAGCAACATTCCCATTCCGGATATGATATCAGATAATATCACTCTGTCCACCATGCACGGTTGTCCCCCCGAGGAAATTGAAAAGATTGGCAAATATCTCATTGAAGAAAAGAAACTCCACACTTTCATCAAGCTAAACCCTACCCTACTGGGCCCTGAAAAGCTCAGGGTTGTGTTGAATAATCAGCTTCAGTACCAAACCCAGGTTCCCGATGAAGCTTTTGAACATGATTTAAAATTTGATAAGGCGGTGGAGATTATTCAATCCTTGTCCGAATCGGCTGCCACACATATGGTTTTCTTTGGCATCAAGCTTACCAACACTTTGGAAAGCATGAACATACGCAAAGTTTTTACCGCTGAGGAGAAGATGATGTATATGAGTGGCCGTGCGCTGCATCCCATTTCGGTGCTTGTGGCAGCTAAACTTCAGAAACACTTCGGCGGCAGTCTGCATATTTCCTTTTCGGGAGGGGCTGATTGCACCAATGTCACCGATGTGTTGCAATGCGGCATCTACCCCGTGACGGTTTGTTCCGACCTCTTGAAACCGGGGGGTTATGGCAGGTTGAAACAATATACTGAAGCTATTGCCGACTTTGTGCAGGATAAAAAAGAAGAGAATATCGCAGCTTGTTTAGCTAAACAAACGGCATCCGACAGGCTGGCAAACCTGGAAAAATATGCAGACAAAGTGTTGGCAAATGCCTATTACCGCAAGGATATTTTTGGCGAACCCAACATCAAATCGGGCAAGAAACTCAAGGCATTCGATTGCATCAGCGCGCCTTGCATAAGCACTTGTCCCACCAATCAGGACATACCCGAATATCTGTATCACACCGCACATCACGATTTCAACAAGGCTATAGAGGTGATTTTAAAAACCAATCCCCTTCCGGCGGTTTGCGGCATGGTGTGCGACCACGAATGTCAGACCAAATGCACCCGCATCAACTACGATGAGGCTTTGCTGATTAAAGAAGTGAAACGCTTTGTTACGGAACAGAAGATTGAAAGCCGCCTGAAACAAGGCAAAGGCAACAAGCTGAAAGTAGCCGTTATTGGCGCAGGACCTTCGGGCTTGTCGTGCAGTTTTTTTCTGGCCCTGGCAGGATTTGAGGTAAAGGTTTACGAAACCAAGGCGTTTGCAGGCGGCATGGTCAGCGATGCGATTCCACAGTTTCGTCTGACGCGTGAGGCCATCAATGCAGATATCGAAAGGGTGAAAGCCCTGGGAGTTCAGATTGTGTATGAAAGCAAAATTGATAAACATGCTTTCGTTCAACTGCAACACACCAACGACTATATTTATATTGCTGTCGGAGCTCAGAAAGCCAAGGCTTTTGATATTGCCGGCAATGCCGTTCAGGGTGTGCTCGACCCCTTGGTTTTCCTTTCGGAGATTAAGAAAAACAACAACTTACTTATCGGAAACCACATCGCGGTCGTAGGTGGTGGCAACACGGCAATGGATGTTGCCCGAACAGCCAAACGTCTGATTGGCAACAACGGCAAGGTAACCATACTCTACCGCCGCACCTTGGCAGAAATGCCCGCCGAAGCAGAAGAAATAAAAGCCGCTTTGCTCGAAGGCATAGAAATTCTGGATTTTACGCTTCCCATCGAAACCCTCTCAGAAAATGGAACCCTCAAAGCTTTGAAATGCATCAAAATGAAGGCAGGTGAAACAGCTGCTGATGGACGCGCATTACCTGTAAAAATAGAAGGTTCTGAGTTTCTGCTTGATTTTACTACCGTGATACCCGCTTTGGGACAGGATATTGTGATTGATTTTCTCGACCACAACATCATTCCTCCTGCGCCCGGCAGCTACAAAACTCAATTCCCCAATGTGTTTTTTGGAGGCGATGCCATGCGCGGTGCTTCCAATGTAATTAAAGCCATTGCCGACGGTCGGAAATCGGCCGCC
>CAYYQJ010000268.1:0-1422 GCA_964473775.1 uncultured Bacteroidales bacterium
GTCAATTCCAAAGACACAAAACAGTCGGAACGGACTCCTTTACCCTTATTTCCAATAGTTACTACTTTATTTTGTTCCATAAAATTATGATTAATAAATTCCCGCAAATTTAGTCAAACAATAATAACCTTCGAAGTGAAAGTAAAAAAAATATTTTATGGTACGTTTTTTGAAAACCAATTATAAAAGGTATCATGAAAACGATCATCAAAATAACTATCGCAATTTTTCTAATTTGTCTATCGGTTAATAGTATTTTTGCACAGGCAAGCGAGAAAGAAATAGCTAAAGAATTTTACAGAGCAGATGGCAATATAAATATAGTCTTGAATAATTTGCCAAAGGGATGGAATTTCAAAGAAGAAAAAGGCTTCTTTATAATAACAAGGAACGATTCAGTTATTTCCTTAACGGAAAATACAACAAATCCTTCTTCTGAAAAAAAAGAAGACCGTATAGCACGTATAAAAGAACACGGTAAAAAAATATTGGCCAAAATTGTAATCAAATACGAAGCCAAATGGGATTTTCTAAAAACCCAGGAAGCTCAGTTAAAAAATGCATCTACAATAGAAGAATTAAATAAACTCGCAGACAAAATGAAAATTACAGCTCTTTTAGACCCGGTAAAAAGTAAAAAAAATCAAGCGGTTTATACTGCAAAAAACGAGGCAGACAAAACTAAAATTGCAAACTACTATAAGGAAAAAGAAAAACTTGAAAAGAAGATAGTAATTACTCCAGATTACAATTCAAAAGATTACAGTTTATTTAAGGTAAGCACAGAGGGAATGGAAGACGATAACACCTTAGTTTATCCTGTGTCAGCATCAATAGAATTGTATAGTATTCTGGCACTATTCAGAGAAGCTTGTGGAAAATGACAAAAAAAAAGAGGCTGAAAAATTCAGCCTCTTTTTTTTTTAAGTTAGATAAGATCAACCTTTTCCTTGACCGGCTTTAACTTTAGTTTTGTCGTTGGTAGCTGGTTTGGTAGTTTTTGTTCCTTTTGCACCACCTTTAGCACCTTTGGTTTCTTTTTTAGCTGCTGCTGCTGCTATTGAATCTTCTTTTGCTTTTTGAACCTTAGCAATTGAATCTTCTTTTGCTTTTTGAACTACTGCAATTGAATCATCTTTTGCTTTCTGTACTGCTGCAATTGAATCTTGTTTTGCTTTTGCTTTTTTAGCAAGTTCTTCTGCACTAGGACCACAAGCTACTAAAGCTGCCATACCAGCGATAACTAACACACTTAATAATTTTTTCATTTTTTTCAAAGTTTTGGTTACTAATTTGTGCAAAGTTACAAAAAAAAATAATGATGCAACAAAAAAAATGTTTTTTTTACGAACAGGAAATTAACTTTTTTTAACAATAAACAAAAAAGGCAGGAAAACCTGCCTTTTCAAAATTGATAGTAAT